>JANXSC010000099.1 GCA_025352845.1 Opitutaceae bacterium | reverse complement strand
ACCCAAAAGCCGACACACCCGGCTGCACCAAGGAAGCGTGCAGCATCCGCGACAACTGGGCCGAGTTGACGAAAAAGGGCATCCAGGTGCTCGGTGTGAGCGAAGACAAACCCGAGGCGCAGAAAGCATTCGCCGAAAAATTCAAGTTGCCCCACACGCTCATCGCCGACAGCGACGGGGCCGTGGCGAAAGCCTTCGGCGTGCCGGTCGCGCTGGGTTTTGCGAAACGCCAGAGCTTCCTCATCGCGGACGGCAAATGCGTCTGGAACCAGCTCAGCGCCTCGACGGAAAAGCAGGCCGAGGACGTGCTGAAAGCCTTCGACGCGCTGCCGAAAAAGTAGCGCCGATTTACAGACCGCGCGCGCCCGGCTACCTTCCGCGCCCGTGCCCGCAGAATCCTCCCCCAATCCCGCGCTCCCGCCCGACGATCTCGCTGCGCCCGAGCGCCGCCGCGTGAGCGTGAGCTTCGCGGATCTGCGCGACTTCATGGCCATGAGCGAGGCCTTCACGCCGGAGGAAGTGGAGGAAACGATGAACGCTTTTCTCGATGAAACCGTCCGCGCCGTCGAGGTGCATGGCGGCACCGCCGACGGCCACGCGGGAACGAACGTGACCGCGCTCTTTGGCGCACCGCGCCCGGCCCGCGATCACGCATGGAAGGCCATCCGCAGCGCGTGCGACCAGCTCGCTTTCCTGCGCACGCGACGCGACGACTTTCACGCAATGGGCAAGCTCCTGCCCGAGTGCAGCGTGGCCGTGCATACGGGCGACATGGTGCTCGGCTACACCGGGCCCGGCGGCCGGCGCAGCTTCACCGCGCTCGGTCCGGCGGTCACGCTCGCCGAGCGGCTCACCCGCAGCGCGCGCCCCGGCGAGGTGCTCGTGACCGGGGCCACGCTCACCGCCGCACTCGCCGATCTGCCGGGGAACTGGCAAGTCGCCGACTCCAACGAAAACGCGCCCGAGCTGCCCCTACACGGCGACGCCGTGCCGCTGCCCGCCGACCTCCGCGGACGCGTCGTCCTCGTCGGGCCAAACGTCGCGCTCTCGCCCGAAACGGCGACGTTCCGTTTTCGCTACCGTCACACGCTCCCGCGCCGCGGCGTGGAGCCGCCGCTCGCCGTACTCGCCGTCGATCGCCCGGACCAGGCCGGCGCGCAGGACTACCCGGAGCTGCACCATCTCGCGCTCACCTCGCAGGATCGCATCGTCGGGCGCTACCACCTGCTCGAAGTCGTGGGCCGCGGCGGCATGGCCGAGGTCTGGCGCGCGCGCGACAACTCGGGCTCGGTCGTTGCCATCAAAATCCTGCGCGGCGGCATCGACGCGTCCGAGCACGCGCTGCGCCGGCTAAAACGCGAAGCCGAGATCATGCAGCGCCTTTCGCACCGCCACGTCTGCGGCATCCGCGAGATCGGCTTTCACGACGGCGTCACCTTCATCGCCATGGAGTTTGTGGAAGGCGCGACGCTTTCCGCCGTGCTCGCCGCCGCCGGGGATTCCACGAGCAAAAGCGGCGCATCGTCCGAGGCGGGCACCGATCTACCATCGGTCATCGCCCGCGCCGCACGCGCGCGTCCCGGCACCGCCGCGCGCGATGAATCCGCGACCGTCGCGCGCCCCATTCCGAAAGGCGAAGCCACCCTGCCCGTGCAGCAGAGTCTCGCGATTCTCATCCAAGTCTGCGCCGCCATTCATTACGCACACGAGCACGGCGTCCTCCACCGCGACCTCAAGCCCGGCAACATCCTCATCCGCCCGAACGGCGAGCCGGTCGTCACCGACTTCGGCCTCGGAAAAATCCGCGATGCCGTGGACGACCGCTCGCTTTCCTTCGACGAGCAGGTGCTCGGCACCATCGAATACATGGCCCCCGAACAGGCCCGCGCGAGCAAGGACGCCGACGAGCGCGCCGATGTGTATTCGCTCGGCGCGGTGCTCTACCAGATGCTCACCGGGCGGCGCCCATTCGTTTCCAGCGGCAGCCTTTTCACCGACCTCCAGCGCCTCCCCACGCACGAGCCC
>JANXSC010000092.1 GCA_025352845.1 Opitutaceae bacterium | reverse complement strand
AGCGACCCCGGCTACAAGGCTGCGCAATGTAGTCCTCATGGGCATGGGCGAGCCGCTCCATAACTACGATGCCGTGATGCACGCGATTGAGATTCTGCGCGATGAGACCGGCCTCGCGCTGGCCGGGGAGCGCATCACATTGAGCACGGTGGGCGTGGTGCCAGGAATTCTGCGGCTCGCGCAGGAGAAACCCGCGCTGCATCTTGCGGTCTCGCTGCACGCCGCCACCCAGGCGGAGCGCGCGGCCCTCGTGCCCGCCGCAAAAAAATGGCCGCTCGACGAGTTAATGGTGGCGTGCCGCACCTACAGCGAAGCGACCGGTCGCCGCATCTTCTACGAGTGGACGCTCATCGAGGGGAAAAATGATTCTGCGGAAAGCGCCCGTGCGGTTGGCGAGTTGCTCCGCGGCCTGCCCGCGCAGGTAAATCTCATCCCGCTGAACCCGACGTCCGGCTACGCCGGCGCGCCGACTCACCTCGAAGCGGCCAAGCGTTTCCAAAAAATTCTCGCCGAGGAATTCAAACTCCCGAGCACCGTCCGCCAGCGCCGCGGCATCGACATCGCGGCGGGCTGCGGTCAGCTCGCCGTCGCCGAGGCCACGCGCTGAGTTTTCTCAAAAGAAAAAGGCCTCGAATAAACGGCGCCTTGAAAACAATCCGTCCACAGCGGACCACGACCACCCTTACGGCAGATCGGTATAGCCCATCAGGTAACGGTCGCACTCGCGCGCGGCGCCGCGGCCCTCGTTGATCGCCCACACGATCAGGCTCTGGCCGCGGCGGCAGTCGCCGGCGGCAAATACGCCCTTGAGGTTCGTCGTGTATTTCTCGTGCTCGGCCTTGATGTTGGAGCGCGGATCGGTCTCGAGGTTGATCTCCTTGAGGAGCGCCTGTTCGGGGCCGAGGAAGCCCATCGCGAGCAACACGAGCTGCGCGGGCCGCGTCTGCTCGGTGCCGGGCTGTTCCTTCGGGGTAAACTGACCCTTCTCGTTTTTCTCCCACTTGATTTCGACGGTCACGAGTTCCTTCAGGTTGCCCGACGCGTCGCCGATGAACTTCTTCACCGTCGTGAGATACACGCGCGGATCCGCGCCGAATTTTGCGGCGGCTTCTTCCTGACCGTAATCCATCTTGTAGGTCTTCGGCCACTCGGGCCACGGATTGTCGACCGCGCGATCAAGTGGGGGCTTCGGCAAAATTTCGATCTGCACGAGACTCTTGCAGCCGTGGCGCATCGAGGTGCCGACGCAATCGGTGCCGGTGTCGCCGCCGCCGATGACGACGACGTCCTTGCCCTTCGCGCTGATGAGTGCGTGCTCGGCGCCGCCGTTGAGCACGGCCTTGGTGTTCTCGGTGAGAAACTCCATCGCGAAGTGCACGCCCTTCAGGCCGCGGCCCTCGGTCGGCAGATCGCGGGGCTGCGTGGCGCCGGTGCAGATGACGGTGGCGTCGTATTCGTTCAGGAAAATCTGGGGCTCCACGTTGTCGCCCACGTTGGCGTTGCAGATGAACTTGATGCCCTCCTGCTCCATCAGCTTGATGCGGCGCAGCACGACCTCCTTCTTGTCGAGCTTCATGTTCGGAATGCCATACATGAGCAGGCCACCCGGCCGATCGGCGCGCTCGAAGACGGTCACGGTGTGACCCGCGCGATTAAGCTGGGCCGCGGCGGAGAGGCCCGCGGGGCCGGAGCCGATGACCGCGACTTTTTTTCCGGTGCGCAATTTCGGCACCTCGGGAATCACCCAGCCCTCATCCCAGCCCCGGTCGATGATCGCGGCCTCGATGTTTTTGATCGTGACGGGCGGGGCATTGATGCCGAGGACGCACGAGCCCTCGCACGGCGCGGGACACACGCGGCCGGTGAACTCGGGGAAATTGTTCGTCTTGTGCAGGCGGGCGAGCGCCTCTTTCCACAGCCCGCGGTAAACGAGATCGTTCCACTCGGGGATGAGGTTGTTGACCGGACAGCCGCTCGCCATCCCGCCGATCAGTTTGCCCGTGTGGCAGAACGGAATGCCGCAATCCATGCAGCGCGCCCCCTGCGTGCGGAGTTTCTTCTCCTCCATGTGGTGGTGAAACTCCTTCCAGTCTTTCACCCGCTCGGACGGCGTGCGATCGACGGGCAGTTCGCGCAGATACTCGATGAAGCCAGTTGGTTTACCCATGGTGCGGAAAATTCTTAACCACTAATACACACTGATGAAATGGAATGGATCGGAATACCGATCCGGATTTTCCAGACATTACCGTGCATTAGTGTTCATTAGTGGTTTCGGATTGGATGATTTAATTGCCGCCGACGCGCGAGGTGTCGCGGGCATTTTCCTCGAAGGCGGCCATGATGGCTTCGTCGCCGGTGAGACCCTGGGCCTGGGCGCGCTCGATGCAGGCGAGCATGCGCTTGTAGTCCTTGGGCATGACCTTGACGAACTTCGGCACAAACTTGTCCCAATTCGCGAGGATCGATTTGGCGCGTTCGCTCTTCGTGTAGTCGTAGTGTTTCTGGATCATCGCGCGCACGGACGCGATTTCCTTGGCGTCCTCGAGTTTCTCGATGCCGACCATCTGGGTGTTGACGCGCTTCGGGAAGTCACCGGCCTCGTCGAGCACGTAACCGATGCCGCCCGACATGCCCGCGCCGAAGTTCCGGCCGGCGCGGCCGAGCACGACGACGTAGCCGCCCGTCATGTATTCGCAGCCGTTGTCTCCGATCGCCTCCACGACGGCGGTCACGCCGGAATTGCGCACGCCGAAACGCTCGCCCGCCATGCCGCGGATATACGCCTCGCCCGCGCTCGCGCCGTAAAGCGCGACGTTGCCGATGATCATGTTTTCCTCGGCCTGGTAGGTCGCGTTGGCCGGCGGGTAGATGATGAGCTTGCCGCCCGACAGGCCCTTGCCGAAGTAGTCGTTGGCGTCGCCCTCGATCGCGAGCGTCATGCCGCGCGTGACGAACGCGCCGAAGCTCTGGCCCGCGGAGCCGGTGAACTTGAACTTGATCGTGTCCTCGGGCAGACCCTTCGCGCCGTGCTTCTTCGTGATTTCACCGGAGGTGATGGTGCCGGTGACGCGGTTGACGTTGCGAATCGGAAGTTCGGCGACGACTTTCTCGCCGCGCTCGATTGCGGGTTTCGCGAGATCGAGGAGCGTGGTGATGTCCATCGAGCGCGCGATGCCGTGATCCTGTTTGATCGAGCAGAACCGGCCGACCTCGGGGCCGACGTCCGGCTGGTAGAGGATGTTCGAGAAATCTAGGCCCTTGGCCTTCCAGTGATCGACGGCCTTCCTTGCTTCGAGGCGATCGGTGCGGCCAATCATTTCCTCGATGGTGCGGAAGCCGAGTGACGCCATGATCTCGCGCATATCCTCGGCGATGAACTTCATGAAGTTCACGACGTGCTCGGGCTTGCCGGCGAATTTCGCGCGGAGCTGCGGGTCCTGCGTGGCGACGCCCGCGGGACACGTGTTGAGATGGCACACGCGCATCATGATGCAGCCGGTGGCGACGAGCGGCGCGGTCGCGAAACCGAACTCCTCGGCCCCGAGCAGCGCGGCGATGATCACGTCGCGACCGGTCTTGAGCTGGCCGTCGGTCTCGACGGCGATGCGCGAGCGGAGATTGTTGAGGACGAGCGTTTGGTGCGTCTCGGCGAGACCGAGTTCCCACGGCAGACCGGCATGTTGCAGCGAAGTCTGCGGCGAAGCGCCGGTGCCGCCGTCGTAACCGGAGATGAGCACCACATCCGCGTGGGCCTTCGCGACGCCGGCGGCGACGGTGCCGACCCCGACCTCGGAGACGAGCTTCACGGAGATGCGGGCATCCTTATTGCCGTTTTTCAAATCGTGGATCAGCTCCGCGAGATCTTCGATCGAGTAGATGTCGTGGTGCGGCGGCGGGGAGATGAGGCCGACGCCCGCAGTGGTGCCGCGGGTCTTCGCGATCCACGGATAGACCTTGGTGCCGGGCAACTGGCCGCCCTCGCCGGGCTTCGCGCCCTGCGCCATTTTGATTTGAAGCTCCTTCGCGTAAACGAGGTATTCGCTCGTGACGCCGAAGCGGCCGGAAGCGACCTGCTTGATCGCGGAGTTCTTCGAATCGCCCAGTTCGTTGGTCCACGTGTAGCGCGCAGAATCTTCGCCGCCCTCGCCGGTGTTGGACTTGCCGCCGATGCGGTTCATCGCGATCGCGAGCGTCTCGTGCGCCTCGCTCGAGATGGAGCCGTAGGACATGGCGCCCGTCTTGAAGCGCTTCATGAGCTTCTCAGTGGACTCCACTTCCTCGATCGGAATGGGCGTGTTGCCGGCCTTGAAATCGAGCAGCGCGCGCAGCGTGCACAGCGCCTTGCCCTGCTCGTTGACGAGCTTCGCGTAGGATTGGTAGGCGGGCTTGGAGTTTTGACGCACGGCCTTTTGCAGCGCATGCACCGACTCCGGCGTGAAGAGGTGCGCCTCGCCGCTCGAACGCCACTGATAAAGACCGCCGACCGGGAGCACGTGACCATCGACCGCCCGCTCGGGATACGCGGCGCGGTGCCGGAGGAGAATCTCCTGCGCGATGACATCGAGGCCGATGCCTCCGACGCGCGACGGGGTCCACGTGAAATAGTGATCGATGACATCCTGCCGGAGGCCGAGCGCCTCGAACACTTGGGCGCCGCGGTAGCTCTGGATCGCGGAGATGCCCATCTTGGACATGACCTTGACGACGCCCTTGGAGGCGGCCTTCACGAAATTGGCGCAGGCCTTCTTGTGATCGATGCCGGTGAGCAGGCCCTCGCGGATCATGTCGTCGATCGTTTCGAAGGCGACGTAGGGATTGATCACCGAGGCGCCGAAGCCGATGAGCAGCGCGAAGTGGTGGACCTCGCGAGCGTCGCCGGTCTCGACGACGAGCGAGACGCGCGTGCGGAGACCCTCGCGGATCAGGTAGTGGTGCAGGCCGGAGACCGCGAGCAGTGCGGGAATCGGCGCAGAGTCGCGCGTGACGCCGCGATCGCTGAGCACAATCACGTTGATCTCGTCCTCCTCGATCATGCGGCGGGCCATGATGGAGAGTTCCTCCATCGACTTCGCGAGGCCCTTCTCGCCGCGGGCGACGCGGAAGAGAATCGGCAGCACGCCGACGCGGAGGCCGGGGAGATTAGTGCGCCGGATTTTTGCGAACTCCTCGTTGGTGAGGACGGGCCATTTCAACTCGACTCGGCGACACGCGGTCGGCTGCGGGTTGAGCAGGTTGCCCTCGGAGCCGAGGCGCGTCTCGGCCGAGGTCACGATCTCCTCGCGGATCGAATCGATGGGCGGGTTGGTGACCTGCGCGAAGAGCTGCTTGAAATAATCGTAGAGCATGCGCGGCTTGTTGGAGAGCACCGCGAGCGCGGCGTCGTTGCCCATCGAGCCGATCGCCTCGACGCCGTCTTTCGCCATCGGCGCGATGATGATGCGCTCGTCCTCGAACGTGTAGCCAAACGCGATCTGGCGTTGGAGCAGCGTCTCGTGATCGGGCAGCTCGACCGTCGGCGCATCCGGCAGATCGCTGAGGTGGACGAGGTGCTGGTTGAGCCACTCGCGATACGGCTGCGCGCGCGAGATGTCGCGCTTGATCTCTTCGTCCTCGATGATGCGGCCCTGCTCGGTATCGACGAGGAACATGCGGCCTGGTTGGAGCCGGCCTTTTTGGATCACTTGATCGGTGGGGATGTCGAGCACGCCGGCCTCGGAGGCCATGATGACGCGTCCGTCCTTCGTCACATAGTAGCGCGAGGGGCGCAGGCCGTTGCGGTCGAGGATGGCGCCGATCTGCTTGCCGTCGGTGAAACCGATCGAGGCGGGGCCGTCCCACGGCTCCATGAGGCAGGAGTGGTATTGGTAGAAGGCGCGGCGGTCGTCGTCCATCGACTCGTGGTTGGACCACGGTTCGGGGATCATCATCATCATCGCGTGCGCGAGCGGGCGGCCGGCGAGGACGAGGAGTTCGAGGGTGTTGTCGAACATCGATGAGTCGGATCCGTTGGGGTTGATGATCGGGAGGATTTTCTTGATGTCGTCGCCGAAGACCGGGCTGTCGAAGAGCGCCTGGCGGGCGTGCATCCAGTTGATGTTGCCGCGGAGGGTGTTGATTTCGCCGTTGTGCGCGAGGTAGCGGTAGGGATGGGCGCGTTCCCAGCTGGGAAACGTGTTGGTCGAAAAGCGCGAGTGGACGAGCGCGAGCGCCGACTCCATCAGCGGGTGTTTCAGATCAGGGAAGTAGTGGTCGACCTGATCGGTCGTGAGCATGCCCTTGTAAACGAGCGTGCGCATCGAGAGCGACGCGACATACCAGTATTCCGCGCCGGAGATCGTGGAGGTGCGAATCTCGGTGTAGGCGCGCTTGCGGATGACGTAGAGCTTGCGCTCGAACGCGAGGTCGTCGGTGAGATCGGCGCTGCGGCCGATGAAGGCCTGGCGCATGAAGGGCTCGCACGAGAGCGCGGTGTCGCCGAGCGACGCGCTGTTGGTCGGCACGGTGCGCCAGCCGAGAAAAACCTGGCCCTCGGCCTGCACGACCTGCTCGAACTTTTCCTCGACCTTGCGGCGGACGGTCGGGTTGCGCGGGAGGAAGATGAGTCCGGTGCCGTATTGCCCGGCCTCGGGCAGCGTGATGCGCGAGGTCGGGGCCTTGCACACATCGGCGAAAAATTTGTGCGGCATCTGAATCAAGATACCGGCGCCGTCGCCCGTGTTAATCTCGGCTCCCGAGGCGCCGCGGTGGTCGAGATTGCGGAGAACTTGGAGGCCGTCGGCAATGGTCTGGTGCGACTTGCGGCCGTGCATATCGACGACGAAGCCGACGCCGCAGGCCTCGTGCTCGAACCACGGATCGTAGAGGCCCTGCTTGGGCGGCAGGCCAAGGGAACGGACGGGCGCGGCGCTGGACGGTGGCTGATCGCTGGTGCTTGGGTTCATGTCTTTGTCCTCGAAATCAAAAAATGGTTGGGAAGTTGTCGGCCGCGGGATTCGCGGGGCTGGTGCAGAGCAAAAAAAGGGCCGTTCTCGTCGTTAGCGAGAGCGGCCCGTGAAGTTTGATGTGCGGAGTGCTCTCAGCGTATTTCCTAGAAGAAGCGGATCGTTTTGGTGGCCATCTTGGCGTGCTCTTCATCCGAGCAACCCGCGTTCGTCGGGACGTCCGGTCGGAGGTCCGTTGGTTTCACCAGGTCGTTGCTGAGCAGGTAATTTTCGACCTCCTCGCCCGAGATATCCGCGAGCATCACCCCGTCGATTTCCACGCACGGGGAGAGCGGCTGGCCGGACTTTTGCACCATCTCCGCGTAGCTGGCGCGGTTGTTGATGATGTCGATGTCCTCGAACGGCAGGTTGTGCTTCCGCATGGTCGCGCGGACACCGTTGGACCAGCCGCAGGAGGGCTTGAGGTAGGCTTTGATGATCATGCGGTGAACGTGGGCGAGGAGAGAAACGGTGCAAGGTAAAGGACGGAGATTTCGGCGAGCAAGCGTCCTTTTCGACAATTTGCGCACAATTTTGTCATAGATGCGCGGGGGACTATGCGGGCAGGCGGCGAAACGGTGATCGCGCGGCTGGAAGGAAGATCAATTCAGAAGCCAGAAGGCCACGAAAAATCCGCGCCGTGGCGAAGAACGTGCCCTTTTGGTTTTTCGGCTTTTGAATTTTCCTCCAGTGGACCGGGCGGAGTGCTACCCTGCACTCGCGGCAAAGTTTCCGCTAGCACCGCCGCTCTCACCCGCGTATCACGCCCCGGATGAAAGTCCTCGTGACCGGCGCCGCCGGGTTCATCGGTTACCATGTCGCACGTCGTCTCGCGGAGACGAAAAAGTGCGAGGTGCTCGGCGTGGACAACGTGAGCGACTATTATGATGTGGCGCTGAAGCGCGCGCGGCTCGCCGAGCTCGCGAAGATCGCCGAGCGGGTGGACGCGAAGGACAGCGGCGTGGCGGCCAAGAGCTTCGAGACGTTTCGTTTTCTCCAGGCGGATTTCGCGGACGCGGAAAAATTCGGTGGGCTCGTCGCGCACTTTAAGCCCGATTATGTCGTGCATCTCGGCGCGCAGCCGGGCGTCCGCCTCAGCATGGAGCAGCCCGCCGCCTACACGCGCAGCAACCTAGACGGCTTCGCGAGTGTGCTGGAGGCGTGCCGGCGCACGCCGCCGCGGCACGTGGTGTTTGCCTCCAGCAGCAGCGTTTACGGCGCCGGGGCCAAGGCGCCGTTTCGCGAAGACGACAACACCGACCAACCGATCTCCTATTACGGTGCGACGAAGAAGGCCAACGAAGTCATGGCGCACAGCTACGCGCACGTCCACGGCCTCAACATCACCGGCCTGCGTTTCTTCACCGTCTATGGCCCGTGGGGCCGCCCTGACATGGCGCCGACGCTCTTCGCGCGCGCGATCTGCGAGGGGAAACCGCTGAAACTCTTCAACGCCGGGAAAAATCTCCGCGACTTCACTTATGTGGACGACATCGTCGACGGCGTGGTGAAGGTGCTGCTTTATCCCGAGGCCCGGCAGTCCGCCGCACCGGTTGCGACCGCAGCGACGCGCGCCGCCGGTCTCACGAGTGCGAAGCAATCCGAAGGGACAAACCCTCCGTTGCGCATCTTCAACGTCGGCCACCACCGCCCGGTCGAGACGATCCTCTTCGTGCGCATGCTCGAAGAGCTGCTCGGAAAAAAGGCGGCCGTCGAACACCTCCCACCGCAACCCGGCGACATGTTCGAAACCTGCGCCGACCTCGCGCGCATCCAAGCCGCCATCGGTTTCGCGCCCAAGGTGCCGCTTGAAGACGGGCTGCGGCGCTTCGTCGAATGGTTCAGGGGCTATTATCGACTGTGAGTTTGCTGTCGCCGTGCCCGATCCACATCGGGCTTTCCCTCGCCGCGGCGGTCGACAAGATGCCGCCATGATCTCGCGGTTCCGTTCCATCAGCGCCTTTCTTATGGCGCTCTCGGCCGTCGGTTCTGTTTCAGCGGACATCTATCGGGTCATCGGCAAGGGCAACACGATCGCGCCGCTGCGCTCGTCGAAGATCGCGATGGACGCAGAGACCGTGGTGGTTGAGCCGGAGAAGGCTTTCGGAGGATTTCACGTCACTGCGGACTTCACGATGCGCAACACTTCGGCCGAGCCGATCACGTGCGACGTCGCGTTTCCGTTCGAGAGCCGCGGCCACGCGACGAACGCCCGCGAGAGTTTCAAGGTCACGCTCGGCGAAGGCGCCATCGCCACACGCGTCTCGCCCATCGAGCTGAAAGTGCGAGACGAGTCGGTGAAGCAACCGCGCTCACCCCATGATTTCGCCGCGGCTCTGGTATGGAGAGTCTCGTGGGCGGCCGGCGAGACGAAGCTGATTCGCGTGAGCTACGATATGGGGGAGCCAGAGCACTATGGTCGCTTCGTCGACGGCTGGCGTCTGCGCTACATCGTGAAAACCGGGGCGCTATGGAAAGGACCGATTGGCAAAGCCGACATCACGATCCGCCTCACGGAGCATCCGTTGTTCGCCACAGATTTCACAAAGTCAGCAGGGAAGCGCGACGTCCTCGACCCACCGTTCTCGTATCCCAAGAACGCGCGGCGCGTTTCGCCGACCGAGGTGACGTGGCACTTTGAAAATTGGACGCCCGAAGAGGACATCTGGCTCGGTGTGGTAACATGGGTGGGTTTTTCATTCGATCACGGGTGGCGGAATTTCATTCCAACGCCGGCACCGTATGGAGGCGCCACGGAAGTCTACACCGATGCGTTGCTCGAACGAATTTTAGAGCGCGAACTGGCACCGTGGCGCGATTCGTTTCCGGAGCAGGCCCAGCGCGATCGCCCGACGCTAAAGGCGCTAATTGCCGGATGGCTATATCGCGAAATCTTCGCGCGAAACGGCGATTCATTTTCTCTCGGGAAGAAGAAAGCTGGAGAACCCGCTCCCGCCAAAACGTTCGTCACTGATTTGGACGGGAACTACTGGAGTTGGTGGCACGATAAATTTCCCCGCGCGAACTCTTCCCGCGGCGGCTGGTATCACCCGGGCACCGGTCCCGGACCCAACGGCACTGTGCGCCTCAGTGACCTGAAGGGTTTCGAGCGGAAGAACGCGGAATTTCTCCTGCACTATTTTTCACCATAAGGCCGCAAAGCCCCTCGCAGTTTTTTCCTGCCACGCATCGATCGCCGACCACTCATGAAAACCATCCTCCTCCTCGTCGCTTCCAACATCTTCATGACGCTCGCGTGGTATGGGCAGCTGAAGCTGAAGATTTTCGAGGGCAAGGCGCTGTGGATTGTGATCCTGATGTCGTGGGGCATCGCGTTTCTGGAATATTGCCTGATGGTCCCCGCCAACCGCCTCGGCTACGCCAACGGGATGACCGGCTACCAGCTCAAGATCACGCAGGAAGTGATCACGCTGCTCGTGTTCGTGGTCTTCGCGTGGATCGTGCTCGGCGAAAAACTCACGTGGAACTACGCCGTGAGCTTTGCGCTGATTCTGGGGGCGGTGTATTTCGCGGTGGGGGTGAAACCGGGATCGACGGGGCACTAATCTGGCGGAGCCCCGTTTTTTCGGCGCGGATTTCAATCTCACCACGAGCCG
>JANXSC010000054.1 GCA_025352845.1 Opitutaceae bacterium | reverse complement strand
CGATGCCGACATAACGCCATCAGCCTTGTCCCTCCACATGTATGGTATGCGCGCTGCCACGGCTTTCACGGCTCACCAGTCAATTTCTTCGGCGTTCAACCCGAACCACCGGCAACGCAATGACGCCTAACCATGCGCTCCAGCGAACGGCTCCGCCGTCGCTGAGCTTGGGTCGTTAGCCGCGCAGATCGGTCGTTTGGCTCGCATCGGCACACGCCTACTGCGATTCGCGCATGACTTTGTTTAGATCGGACGACGTCATTACGCGCTCACCGAAGCTGAATGACCCATGCGTGCGCACTTCGCTCGCGGCATCGCGGAGGGCGGTCATGGCGGCGCGGTAGAGTGAGGTGGCAAGACTGATGCGCTTCACGCCGGCGTCGGCGAGTTGGGCGACGGTGAAGAGGCGGCCTTTCGAGCCTGCGACGACGTTGACGGGTTTCGACACGGCGGCGCACACGGCGCGAACCGCCGCGAGGTCGGGCAGGCCGGGCGCGAAGAGCACGTCGGCCCCGGCGCGGGCAAAGGCCTGCAGGCGTGCGATGGTGTCGTCGAGGTCCGCGCGGTCGCGGGCGAAATTTTCAGCGCGCGCCGTGAGCACGAGCGGATGCGGCAGCGCGCGATTCGCCGCCACTGCGGCGGCGAAGCGCTCGACGGCGTGGTTGAAATCATACGGTGCCGCATCGCCGCGCGCATCCTCGATCGAGCAGCCGGCGAGGCCGCACGCAGAGGCGAGCCGGATGGTTTCGGCGACGGTGGCGGGCGAATCGCCAAAACCGTTTTCCAAATCCGCTGACACCGGTAACTCCGTTGCCTCGACAATCGCGCGCGCCATCGCGAGCGCCTCGTCGCGCGTGAGCCCGTAGTCGCGCCGGCCGAGCGTGCCAGCCGACGCACTGCTGGAGGTCGCGAGCGCGGGAAAGCCAAGGCTCTCCAGCATCCGCGCGGAGCCGGCGTCCCACGGATTCGGAATTACAAAGGCGCCCGGCGCGGAGTGGAGCGTTCGGAAGCGCGCGATTTTTTCGAATTGGGAGACACTCATGGAGACAGCGTGGCGAAAAAACGTCAGCCGGATCGAGCACGGTTTGGCTCGCAGGCGGCACAGTAGCGCACGTCAACCGGCACTGCACTTTGCTGTCGCGATGGTTTAAAGTAGCGCGGTGCTTCAGCCCGCGTTCAACGCGCTGAACGTGGGTTTTGATCGACCTGCCCGATCGGATTGGCTCACGCAGAGGCGCGAAGGCCGCGGAGAAATAAGGGCAGATAAGTTTCCAACATTTCTTCCGATGCGCCCCAACCGCTCTTCACGTCCTCTGCGCCTACGTGTGAGCCGGATTGATTCACCCTCGCCCGACGTAGGGCATCTGCGTCGCCATCACGGTGATCGTCGGGACATTCGCGTCGAGCGGGAGGCTGGCCATGTAGAGCACCGCGTCGACGATGTGCTTCACATCGATCGTGGGCTCGATCGCGATCGTGCCGTTGGCCTGGGTCACGCCTTTTTTCATCCGACTCGCGAGCGGGGTGTCGGCATTACCGATGTCGATCTGGCCGCACGCGATGTCGAAGGCGCGACCGTCGAGCGACACGGATTTGGTGAGGCCGGTGATCGCGTGCTTCGCGGCGGTGTAGGCCGCGGAGTTCGGCCGCGGCACGTGCGCCGAGATCGAGCCGTTGTTGATGATGCGGCCGCCGCGCGGCGACTGGAACTTCATCAGGCGAAACGCCTCCTGCGCGCAGAGAAACGCTCCGGTGAGATTCGTGTCGATGACTTCGCGCCAGCGCTCAAGCGGCAGTTCCTCGAAGGGCACGCCGGGGGCATTGACGCCCGCGTTGTTGAAGAGCACGTCGAGCCGGCCGAACGTTTCGCTCGTCCGCGCGAAGAGCGCCCGCACCGCCACGACATCGCTGATGTCGGTCGGGACGACTAGCGCGTTGGCCGCGGGCGCACATGACTCGCGCACTGTTGCCTCCAACGCCTCGGCGCGGCGGCCGGCGAGCACAACGGCGTAACCGGCTCGGAGCAAACCTTGCGCCGTGGCGCGGCCGATGCCGGAACCGGCTCCAGTGACGAGGGCGATTTTGCGCGAGGTTTGCATCGGCGCGAACTGTGCAACATCGCCCCGCGCCGAGCCGAGGAAAATTTCACCGATGAGCCGCACCTACGCGCCGGGGGCGGCGCGTCTCCATTACCAAACTGTTCTCCGTCATCGCGGAGATTTTTGTTTGCCCTCGCCCGATGGGTCGCGTTTTGACTTCGCGGCAACAGGGTTCCCTGCGGGCTCGGTTGCACTTCACGCAACCATGTCCCTGCCACCTTTCTCCAGCCAGCTCATCGCCGATGTCGGAATTTCCCTCGGCGATGAAGGCAAGGGCCGCCTCATTCCCGAAGTCGCCGACGAACTTCGCAGCACCGCGCACCCCGTTTCGGTCGTGCTGAAGGTGAACGGCGGCGCGAACTCCGGCCACACCGCCGGCGGCATCAAGCTCAACCTCCTCCCCGCCGGCGTCGTCGTAAAGGACGCCGCCCACTTGTGCATCGGCAGCGGCGTCGTCGCCGACCCGCGCAAGATTTGGTGGGAGACGAAGCCGCTTGAGCAAAAGGGCCACGCCATCCTCTCGCGCCTGCTGATCGACGAACGCGCGATGGTCTCCGATCTCACGCACCGGCTGCTCGACCTCGCGTGGGAAGACTACCGCACCAACGTCCTCGCCGAGGAACCGCGCGGCTCCACCGGCCGCGGCATCACGCCTGCCTACCTTGACGAGGTCGGCCAGCAGCAGATCACGTTTTCCGATTTTCTCGCCGGCCCGAATTACTTCGCGCGCAAACTCGCGCAGCGCGCCGACCGCGCGTGCCGCACGATCCAGCACGTCTGCCGCGTGAGCGAGGCGACGTGGGCGAGCTTCTTCGACAAGCTCACCATCGCCGAACAGCGCGCCAATGCCGAGGCGATCGAGTTCGGCGTGTTTCCGAAAGAGGAGTTCGACTTCACGCGCTTCCGGAGGAAAGCGCCGTTCACGCTCAACCTCGAAGCGCTCACCGCCACCTACTGGTCGGCTGGCACCGCGCTCGCGAAAAACATCGGCGAGGTGCGCGAGCTCATCCTGCGCGAAGTCGCGCGCGGCCGCACCATCATCGGAGAATTCGGCCAGGCCTACTGGCTCGACAAGCGCCACGGTTTCTCGCCCAACGTCACCGCCTCGCACACCTACACACCGGAATTTTTCGAGAGCGCCGGCATCCCCGTGCAGCGCATCCACACCTTCGGCGTCGCCAAGGCCTACGACACCAAAGTCGGCACGCACACGTTTCTCACGCAGATGGACGACGCGCACCCACTCGCGACGATCCTCAAACGCCTTGAGTTCGGCACGAGCACCGGACGCCAGCGCATGGTCGGCTGGTTCGACGCCGTGGAGAAGGGTGACGCGCTCCGCTACGGCGGTTTCCAGGACGTGATGATCAACAAGTCCGACGCGCTCACGCACAGCGGCGAGTGGCGCGGCGAGCTGCTCATCTGTGGCGCCTATCAGGACAGCGCGGGAAAAATCGTCCACCACGTCCCCCGCAACGAAGCGGTGCGCAAAACGCTCCGCCCGGTTTACACCAAGCACGCCGGTTGGTCCGAAGACATTTCAAAAATCCGCCGCTTCGCCGACCTCCCGAAAAACGCCCAGCGCTACGTCGCCGCGATGATGAAGGCCACACTCGCCGTCGCCTACGAAGGCGGCACCTGGCCCGCCGCCGAAAAACTCCCCAACCTCCGCTACCTCGGCGTCGGCCCCGAGCCGTCGCAGATCATCAAGGATGTGCCGGTGACGGCGGAGCTGGTAAAGTTGGTTTAGCCCGGACGCTGAGGCGACTATTCCCGATTTGCTGGCCACTGGTGTCAGTAAATCCACCGCTCATGACGCACGGGCAGACGGTTAATACCAACGTCCTCTAACCAATAGACTTTAGGCCGGAGCGCCAGCGTTTACCTGATCGGCGAGCCAGGAGTGGATGAGGCCGGCGACCTTGGCCGGGGAGGTCCAGCGCTGGGCGGCGGCGGCGAGGTGGTCCTCGAGCTGGCGCAGGGAGGGATAGAGGCGGTTGCGGACCTGGGCTTTGAGCAGACCGCCGAAGCGCTCGACCGGGTTGAGTTCCGGACAGTAGGGGGCAGGGGCAGGAGGCGCAGGTTGGCCGGGAGCCGGGCGTCGCCCGGCGGCAGGTGGAAGCCGGCCTGGTCCTGGATGACGACATGCAGGGCGGTGGGATCGGAGTCGGCGATCTGTTGGAGGAAGAGCGCGTGGATGTCCCGGTCGATCGCGGGGGTGAACAGAAGTTCGCGCGCGTGGGCCCCATCCACTTCCAGCGCTTCGTGCAGGTAGACCCACTGGTATTTTGTCGCATACGGCGCGTGCACGCGCACGCCGCGCCGGCCCCAGACCGGGCCGATCACCGGCAGCAGTCCGTAGCGGTGCTCGTCGAGCACCCACAGGCGCACGAGCGTCGTCGGCCCGGGGCCCACGACGGCGCTGAGCTTGGCGGGCAGTGCGGCTTGGAACTGCGCGGCCTTGGCCGGATCCTTTTTCGCATGGCTCTTGCGCGGCACCTTCAGTTTTCCACCCGGGCGGCGGAGCACCTTGCGCACCCCGCTCTCGCTCAGGCTGCGCCGGGTGCGTTTCTTGATCCACGCCTGGGCGTCCCGCGCCTGCCGGAACTGCCCGGCCTCCAGCCGCCGGACAAACTCCGTGCGCACCGCCCCGCGCACCGCCGGCCGGTTCCCCGGCGCCTGGCCGCGCTACCACATCCTCTCCTAGTTTCGGTAGGGTTCTTGCCATCTCCTTTGCTCCCACAAAATCTCCTTCCTGTATAGTCTGTTTATTATGGGACCTTGGTATGAGTTTTCACTTTGGATTTTCAGATACCTGAGGATTAACACTCCGATAAAATCTGAGAATCCCAATTCGTCCTAACCAACCCGAAGGAACCGCGCCGCGACAAGCGTTCGCCAACGCGGCGTATTCGAAGCCGCACATGTCATTCGAATCGGGTGCGAATCATGGAATCTCATACACCTCGATCAGGGCGACGCCGGTGGTTCCGCCGACTCCGGTCACTCCCGCCGTGTAGGCTCCGGGCGCTAGGTTGACAATCAGCGCGGCATCCTGGCTGCCGGCGTTGAGCGCAAAGGCGCCCACTTGGGTGCCTGCGATGGCAATGTCCGCCGCATCCGGCGAAGTCGTCCAGCCGGCGTTCTGGGTCAGGACCGTCGAGCCGGAATTCACGAAGAGCTGCGGCCGCGAGAGCACGCCCGCGACACCGAACTGAGTGAGCGAGGGTCCGACGCCCCGAATAAGAACACGCTTCGGCACGGTGCCGGCGACGTAGAAGCCCGCAATCAACGTATTATCTCCCGTGCCCGCCGTCGCCCGCGTGGCAATATTGATGATGCGCTCGGTGCGGAGGATGGCGCCGACCGTGGCGTCATAAACTTCCACCAAGCTGACGCCGCTGGCGGTGCCCTGCCCCGTCACCACGGCCGTGTAGGCGCCCGGAGCCAGCGTGAGCAGCAGCGAGGCGTCACTGCTGGTGGCCAGAAGAGCAAACGCTCCGACCCGCGCCGCGGTCTCGGCAATCGCGGCGAAATTGGCGGCCGCGCCCCAATCGGTGCCAACCGCCAGCGAGGTCTGGCCACGGAAGACTTCCAGCCGGGCGGCCGGCAGCGCACCCGCCACCCCAAACGCCGCCAAGGTGGGACCAATCGCGCGAATCAGAACCGGCTTGGACTGTGTGCCCGCGATCACAAAGCCGGCGATCAGCATGTTGGCCGTCGTGCCGGTCTGGCTCCGCGTAGAAATGTTGATCAGTTTCTCAATGTCGGTGCGGGCATCGTTGTTGGCCCCTTCAAACGTGACAGTGCCGGTGTCCGCGGTGGCGGTGAGCGCGATAGTGGAAGCTTGGCCGGCGAGCGTGCCGACGATGCTGGCGTTCTTTTCGGAGGTTGCAGCGAGCCGGCCAGCGGCGTCGATGGTGCCCTTGGCGGCATCGGCCGCGATACCATCGGTGGTCAGCACGAAGGCATCGCCCGCGGCGCCGACAATCGTAAAGCTGTTGGCAGATTTACCCGAAGCGCCCGCCTGATAGAAACCGGCAAGCGACTGCGTCGCACCCGTGGCAGTCGTCGCCGGCGCAGAGAACGAGAGGTTGAGGCCAGATACGGAACCGGCCAAAGAGCCATCCGCGCCAATCGTGCCGGAGATCGTATACTGCGACTCAGCCGCGGCGACCGGCGGACGGCCGGGCTCAGTTGAAACTACGACCGAAGGCAGAGCGTTGAAGACGACCGCGGAGAAGCGGAAGGTGCCATCGGACTCGATGACAAACTCCCGAACTACCAGTGGAATCCCGCCGACGCGCGCATAGCCGAGGAAGGCACCCGTGCGATTCGGGCGGATGAACATCGCAAACGGACCGCCGTTGGCAGCGAAGCTGCCAAAGTAGGCGCCGGGGCTGCGCGAGGCGGGGTCGTTGATGATGACGAGCGTGCCGGACGCGGAACCAGTGTAGCTCGGAGAATTGACTGTCGCCACCACCGCGTAGCTGCCAGCCGCACTAGGAGCGGAGACACTGCCATTATAGATAAGCGTGACCGGCAGACCGGCGGGCGAGGTCGTCGCAGAGGCGCTCTTGGTCGTGCCGTCAAACACCGCACTCAGCCCGCTGAGCGTGACCGTCGCAGCCCCTTTATTAACCGTCAGAGTTTGGCCGACGTCGGCCGCGACGCTGCGATTCACATCTCCCGGTTGACTTGCCGTGATCGTCGTAACACCTCCGCCAGTGACCGTAACGATATTCCCACTCACCGTCGCTACAGCCGGATTGGAACTTGAGAAAACTACGGGCAAGCCCGAAGTCGCGATCGCGCTGATCGAAAACGGCGCATCACCCATCGTTTTTGCAGCAAGCGGACCGAACGCGATTGTCTGTGGCGCCTTCGCAATGGTGAGGAGGGCCGTGGTGGCGCCGCCAAAGACCGGATCGTCCACCGCGACGACCACTCCATATGAGCCGGCGGCGGTTGGTGCCGTGCTAGCACCGTTGTAAATAATATTCAGCTTCAGGCCGGGCGGCGTCGTCGTCACACTGACCGGCTTGGGCGTGCCGTCGTAGATCGCGTTCAAATTGATGAAGGCGAAACCCACGCTGGCCGAATTAACCGCCTGAATCTGCTGCACATCCAGCGCTGCATTGTAGTTCGTGTTTCCCGCTTGGCTCGCCGTGATCGTGGCAATGCCCATGCTGGAGACCGTCACGGTGCTCCCGCTCACGCTAGCGACGATTGGATTGGAACTCACGTAGCTAACGAGCAGCCCGGAGCTGGCCGTCGCCGAAAGAGAAAATGAACTCGCCGGCGGGAATATTTTCACTGGAAGCGCGGCAAACGAAATCGTCTGGCTGCCTCTGACCACGGTCAGGGTCTGGGCGACGCTCGTGGCGGCGTTGTAGTTTGAACTGCCCGCCTGGCTGGCCGTGATCGTGGTACTGCCCAAAGCAATAATCGTCACGGTGCTGCCACTGACCGTTGCAACCGCAGTGTTCGAACTCGCATAGCTTACCGCCAATCCCGAGCTCGCCGTGGCGATCAGCGCAAAACCCGGATCGTTGAAAGCCTTTTGAGCCAGTGCACCAAACGTGATCGTCTGGTTACTCTTCGCGATGACGAGTGTTCCACTGGCTGAACCCGAATAGTTGCTGCTCGAAATGAGGCCTAATACGGCATAGATACCCGCATTGGTCGGTGCCGCGGCGCTTCCGTCGTAGGTGAAGCCAACCGTTAGCCCAACGGGATTGGTCGTGGCAGTCGCTGCTTTCGGACTGCCGTTGAAGTTCGCACTCAGACTGCCCAGCGCCACTGTCGCCGCCGCCTTGTTTACGGTCAGCACTTGTGGCACCGGCGTCGCCGCGACGAAATTTGCGTTTCCCGCCTGACTCGCGGCAATCGTGGTGCTGCCGCCCCCAACAATCGTCACGGTGCCGCCGCTGACCGTGGCGACCGCCGGATTTGAACTCGAATAGCTGACTGTCAGCCCTGAACTCGCCGTCGCCGTCAGCGCGAAAGATGCATCACCAAACGTCTTCGCGGTCAGCGCACCAAACGTGATCGTCTGCGATGAGGCGCCAATCGTCAGCGTCGCCGGATTACTCGTCGCCGTTGAACCCAGTCCGTTTGTCGCCACCGCCCGATACGAATCGGCATCGGATGTCAGCACCCCGGTGATTTGGAGCGTGGAGGTGGCCGCGCCGGAAATCCGTCCCCCATTCGATAAATTCACCCCGCCCTTCTGCCATTGAATCGTGGGCGTTGGATTGCCTGCTGCCACAACGGTGAAAGAAACATTCCCTCCCGCGACGGCGGACTGGCCCGATGGATGAGTGGTGAACGACGGGGCCGCCGGTGGCGGTCCGATCACCACGTTGGATACGGCCAGATTCTGCAGCGAACCGCCGGTCGGTCGAAAAATACCCGCTATTCCGCTGAACGTCTGGTTACCCGTTAGCCCCGCCGGATATGTAACGGTAAAGGTGAAACTCACCGGGCTGGCGGGGATCGTCGAGTAAGCGAAATCGAAATTGCCCGTATCGCCCGTCGTCGGCGTCACACTGGGAACGTTGGTGCCCCCGGTCGTGCCGTAGGCCCAAACGGTCGGAACCGTGCCGATGGAAAGTCCCAGTGCGGCCTGCATCGCTGAATAGGTCAGATTTACCGTGAATGTAATCGTTCCACCGGCCGCGGAGTAAGTGGTCGCCGAGGGTGTAACCGTCGCCGTCTGGGCCAGGAGATTGGCCAGCGGCAATCCGGCGAGAAGAAGGTATTTCAGCACGGTTTTCACTGGTTCGAAATGGGAAGAGAGATTGATTCGGCTTGGAGAGCAACATTGGGGCAACGGTTTGAGACACCTCGGCCTGGCAGCCTCGGTCGCATCAAATAGCGGGGCGACCTACAACCAGTTAGTGACCCAAGTTTTTGGGAAAACCGACGGAATTATACTAATCGCCCGTAGCTTTTACGCTTCACAAATGAAGGCGGAAAGAGCAAGTTAAAGGCATGGCAAGAACCCTACCTGATTTTGGCGATGAGCTGGTGAAGGAGATCGAGACGGCTTGGGTGCAGCCCCAGGCCGGATGGGCGCGCCGGCGCCTGCTGGTAGTGCGTCTGATTGCGCAGCACGAGCTGACCAGCGAGCAAATCGCCAAAGTGGCCGATGTGAGCCGCAAAACTGTTTTCAATTACCGGGACACGGTGGTGCGGGAAGGAGTGGCCGGGCTGCTTAAGCGTGACTGGGCCGGCGCCCGCCTGCCGGTGGTGCGCGGCCCGGTGGCCGACGAGTTTGTGCAGCGGTTGGAAGCCGGGCAGTTCCGGCAAGCCAAGGACGCTCAAGCGTGGATCAAAAAGCGCACCCGCAAAAAGATCAGCGAAAGCGGTGCGCTCAAGGTCCTGCGCCGACTGGGCGGCAAATTAAAAATGCCCCGCAAAAGTCATGCGAAAAAAGATCCGGCCAAGGCCCGCGCCTTCAAGGCCGAGCTGCCCGGCCAAACTGACCGAGGTCGTGGGCACCGCGTCGACCAGACCGGTGCGCATCTGGGTCCTAGCAGACTGTCGGACTTAGGCAGATACTTGGTCTAATTATTGCTAACCAATAGTATGACTAAATTCGTGAACATAGATCGAGACACGCCGCTGCTGCTCCCGCCGGATTTGCGCGACTGGGTGCCGGCGGAGCATTT
>JANXSC010000626.1 GCA_025352845.1 Opitutaceae bacterium | reverse complement strand
AGCTCGCGCGCCTGCCCAACACCCGCGCGCGGATCGATCTCTCGCTCGGCCGCGAAGTGCCCGTTACGATCCTGCCCAACGAGCCCGAGCGGGCCGTGCGGCCCGGTGCGAAAACCAGCGCGAAGCCCGGCTCCAACCCTTTCCTTTCCGTCCTCTCCGTCCCCCAGCTGAAACCAAAAACGTGAGCTCCCGCACCTCCTTCATCGGCGCCGTCGAAATCGGCACTTCAAAAACCACCGTGCTCGTCGGCGAGTGCAGCGGCCGCGAACTGGCCATCATCGGCCGCGGCGAATGCGCGTCGCGCGGCGTGATCAAGGGCGTCGTCGCCGACAACCGCGCGGCGAGCGACGCCACGCACAGCGCGCTCGAGATGGCCGAGCGCGACGCCGGTGAGCGCATCGATCTCGTTTTCCTCGCGCAGTCGGGCGGCCACCTCGAGGGTTTCTACAACGAGGCCTCCGTAAACGTGAAGGCTTCCGACAACATGATCGAGCCGGGCGACGTGCGCACCGTCTGCGATCTCGCGAAATCGAAGGAACTCCCGACCGGCCGCATGGTGGTGCATAACATCCGCCGGCCCTTTCGCGTCGACGGGCGGCTTGTGCCTGGCAGTCCGGAAAACCTCGTCGGGCAGCGGCTCGAGGTCGGTTACTGGACGGTGCATGGTCAGGAGCAGCGCATCGCCGATCACATCAATGTGATCCGCGGGTTTAATCTGGAGGTGCGCGAGCTGGTGCTCTCCAGCCTCGCCGCCGGCCACATGGTGACTTCACTGGAGGAGCGCCAGCATGGCGTGCTGGTGCTGGATATCGGCGCGGGCGCGACGGATTTTGCGCTCTACCGCGATGGCGTGCCGCACACCACGGGCGTCGTGCCCGTCGGTGGCGCGCATCTGACCAACGATCTCGGCATCGGCCTGCGCCTACAGGAGGGGCAGGCCGAGAAATTGAAACTGCGCTTCGGTCGCGCCGGGGTGCAGACGAAGGACAGGGCGCAAAAAGTCTGGCTCGACGGCAACTTTGCGATCGGCGACCGGCAGTTTCCCCAACAGGCGATCGAGCAGATCACGGCGGCGCGCACGTGGGAGTTGCTCGAGGTCGTGAAGAAAAAACTGGGCGGCGCGTTTTCCCCGGAGACCTGCGCGTCGGGCGTGGTGCTGACCGGCGGCACGGCGAAACTCAGCGGCATCGTCGAGGCCGCGGCCAAGGTGTTTGGCGTGCCCGCGCATCTCGGGGAAGCGCCGATGTGGGTCAGCGAAAATCTCCGCGACCCCGGCTATCACACGGCGCTCGGGTTGCTCTACTATGGTGTGACCGTGCAGGCGGAGAAGTCCGACACCGGCCGCCGCCATGGCGGGTTTTTCACCGGCATGAAGCGCCTCTTCACCCACGCCTAAACCGACCATGAATCTCAACGAACTTTCCCTGACGCACGGGCTCCTCACCGATCGCAACATTGCGATCAAGCTCGTCGGTGTCGGCGGCGCGGGCTCCAACGCGGTCGATCGGCTCAAGATGGAAAATCTCGAGCGGCTGCAGCTCGCCGTGATCAACACGGATCATCAGGCGCTCTCCAGTTCGCCGGTGCAGGACAAGGTGCTGATCGGCATGAGCGTGACCCGGGGCCTTGGCGCCGGCGGCGACCCCGATCTCGGCCGCGAGGCCGCGGAGGCTGACCGCGAAAAAATCGCGGCTGTCGTCAAGGACTGCGATCTCGTTTTTCTCGTGACCGGCATGGGCGGCGGCACCGGCAGCGGCGCGGCGCCGGTCGTCGCCGAGATCGCGGCGGAAAGCGGCGCGCTCGTGATCGCGTTTGTCACGATGCCGTTCAGCTTCGAGGGCGGACGGAGGCTCAAGCAGGCCGAGGAGGGCCTGCGCGCGCTGCGGCAGGTGTGCGACGCGGTGATCCCGCTCCCCAACGATGTGCTCCTGCAGGAATCGGACGAGAGTGACGGCCTGCTCGCCTCGTTTGCCCGCGCCGACGAATGGATCGGGCGCGGCGTGAAATCGATTTGGTCGATGCTGTTCAAGACCGGGCTGATCAACCTGGACTTCGCCACGCTGCGGCAGGCGTTTCAGCAGCGCGGTGGCAAGACACTTTTCGGCCTCGGCGCGGGCGCGGGCGAGCACGCGATGGCCGACGCGATCGCGAGCCTCAAGCTCTGCCCGCTGCTGCACACGCCGGAGTTTTCGCGCAAGGCCGACCGGCTGCTCGTCAACATCCTCGGCGGCGCCGATCTCACGCTGCCGAAGGTGAACGAACTCATGACCGCGATCACCGAGCAGTTCGGCCGCGACTCGCACGTGATCATGGGCGCCGTGATCGACGAGGACATGGCGGGCCGCGTCGAGGTCTGCATCATCGGCACGAGCGACATGGGCGGCCGCAGCGCGCCCCCGCGTCGGACGGTGACCACGGGTAACCGCGGCAAACCCGCTTCGACCGCGTTGCCGCCGCGCAGCGAGACGGCCGTGCCGCCAACGGAAGTCCCGGTCTCGAAATCTTCACCCGCCATCGAATCCGTTGCCGTGACCGCCCGCTCGCCCGAGCCGAAAATCATGCACTTGGCGAAACCCGCGCAGGACGAATTCGGCTTTGGCGAAGTCGAGAGCCGCGGCAATTTCGAGAAAACCGACCGCAACCTCTTCGACGGCCAGGACCTCGACGTGCCGACTTATTTGCGGAAGGGGATCAAGATTAGTCTGTGAGGGTGCGGCGGGGCAGGGTTTGCCGGTTTGATTTTCGCAGTCGTAGGCCAGCCCGCTGGCGGGCGCGGTTTGGCGCGCGCTCCTCGAGGGACTCGGAGCCCTGAGTTTCTCGAACGGACAAGCGCGTTGTTCTACGGTGGCGAATCACCGCCGCGACCGATGGGGCCGCACCCCACACCAGTCTTATTCAAGGACTCGATGGCCGGCTCTACGGCGTTGAACCGCGAAGGAGGCGCCGTAGCAGGAATCGGCAATGGCACGGTGTTCGCCTTGAACACCGACGGTTCCGGTTTCTCGGTGCTTCTTACCTTGAACGCTTCGGGCGTCGCCGTCTTCTGGCCCGAAGGGCGTTTGTTGCAGGCATGAGCCGTGGGGCGGGCCCAAGGGCGGCCGCCGGGGGCGACGTTGTGCTCCCCTCGGCGACGTGAAAACGAACAACCTCGTGGACTACGAATTCCAGCCCACTGGCGCGACGAACGCGGCGAGCCCGATCTTGCCAAACTCCGGCCGGCGCAAATTGTCTTGGCCATGGAATCCGCCGCGACTCCGCTGTTTCTCTCGGTCGAAGACTACCTGCGCTTCGAGGCCGATAGTCCGGTGCGGCACGACTACATCGGTGGCCGCATCCATGCGATGTCGGGCACGAGCGTGCGTCACAACGTAATCGCGTTGAATCTCGCGACCGCGTTTCTCAGTCACCTGCGCGGTGGGCCGTGCCAGGCCTACATGGCCGACGTCAAGGTGCGCCTCGCGGTGAACCGGGAGGATATTTTTTATTATCCCGACGTTATGGTCGCCTGCGGAGACGTGCGCCCCGAGGAGCACTACCTCCGCGACCCGACGCTGATCGTCGAGGTGCTCTCACCTTCGACGGAAAACATCGACCGGCGCGAGAAGCTGCTGAATTACACCCTCATCCCGACCCTCAACGAATACGTGCTCGTCGCGCAGGACACGCGCGAGATCACGCTGCATCGGCGCGCGGAGCAATGGCGCCCGGTGGTCGTGACGGCGGCGGGCGCGCCGGTGGAGTTCTGCGCGATCAAACTGACGGTGCCGCTGGAGCAAATCTACGAAGGCTTGGCATAGGTGGCGGTGGCCGGTTCACTCAGCCGGTGGAGGTGGGGCAAAGAGTAATCTACCTCAGGAGTTTTTGCTTTGCGCGGAGTGATGCTGACGCCCCTTGGCAAACCCGCCGCCTTCTGCATCGTCGCCGGGATGTTCGTCGATGAATGCACAGTGAAGCTTGCCGCGGGTGACGGTGGGCGGGGTTGTATCGGTTTTCGCCGTGAAAAATACGAGCCGTGGGGTGGGCCTAACGGCGGCGATGGCGGCCGCGGGGGCGATGTCGTCCTGCTCGGTGACGTAAACACGAACAATCTCGTCGATTACAAATTCCAGCCGCACTGGCGCGGCGAGCACGGCCAGGGTGCCGATTGCCACGGCAAGGATGGCGAGCCCCGCGTCATGAGGATGCCGCTCGGCACCGTCGTGACCGATCTCGCGACGGGAAAGCCCGTGGCGGAAATCGTCGCCGACGGGCAGCGCATCGTGTTGTGCAAGGGCGGCAACGGCGGGTGGGGCAACACGCATTTCAAGACCTCGACCAATCGCGCGCCGCGCCGCGCCAACGCCGGGCAGATCGGCGCGGCGGGCGAATACCGGCTCGTGTTGAAGAGCATCGCGGATGTCGGGCTCGTGGGTTTTCCCAACGCGGGAAAATCCTCGCTCACCGGCCGCATCACGAAAGCGCACCCGAAGACGGCGGCCTATCCCTTCACGACGCTGCACCCGCAGATCGGGGTGATCGATTATTCCGACGAGGTGAAGGGAACCAAGCGCCTGCTGCTGGCGGATGTGCCCGGACTGATCGAGGGCGCGCACGAAAATCGCGGGCTCGGCCACCGGTTCCTCCGGCACATCGAGCGGTGTGCGCTGCTGATTTTCATCGTGGACATGGCCGCGACCGACGCGCGCGATCCGCGCGACGACTACAAGCACCTGCTGCACGAGCTCGAACTCTACGACTCGGCGTTGCTCGAAAAGCCGCGGCTCGTGGTCGCAAACAAGATGGATGTGCCCGAGGCCGCGGCGCAGCTGGTGAAATTCAAGAAGCGCTATAAGACGGTCGATCTCGTGGAGATTTCCTGCCTCACGGGGGTGGGCTTGGAGAAATTGAAAAAAGAGTTGTTAAAACGGGTCGCGAAGTTCCGCCGGAAGGAAAAAGCGTCGCTTGCGCCGGAGGCGTGACGATAGGTAGGGCGGTAAATGTCGAAGGAATACCGTCCTCTCCTAATGCGCGCCAACCGCCTTCTCGGGGCGCAGTTGGTGGAGCACAACCTCGTGAAGATCGAGGATCTGGAGCAGGCGAACGAGAAGTTCATCGAGGTGGTCGCGAGTGGTCTGCCACGGCAGACGTCCATCCTCGCCATCCTCGCCTACGACATGAAGGTGGTGCAGGAGGATGCGATGCTGCACCACCTCGTGGAGGCCGAGGGGCTCGGCCTCGTGGATATGCGCGACTACGACGTGCCCGATGACATCAGGAAAGGGATGGATGTCGGCGCCTGCTGGGCCACATGGTCGGTGCCCTTCGATCGCGAGGAGGAATTTTGGTTTGTCGCGACCGCCTACTATTTGAGCCCGGCGGTCCGCAACCACTGGGAAAAGGCGCTGGGCGGGCCGATCCTGTGGTTTGGCACGACGCTCGATGCGATCGCCGAATATTTGGAGAAACATGCGGAGGATGTCGCGAACTCGGGCGCCGGGAAAGCCGCGGCGGCTGCCGCTGTAGCGGCGACGGTGAAAATCGCCGCCGCATAACCCGCCATGCCGCTCGGAAAAATCCAACTCCAGATTGTCGGTAAGCTCGTCGAGATGGGCCGCCTCGACGACGCGCAGCGCACCGCTCTCGCGGCGCGCGATGCCGACCTCAGTGGCAACGCCCTGGACAAGCTGCTGCAGGAGGATTTCAAGATCAGTGCGTTTCAGTGCCTCGTCGCGAAGGCGCGCGCGCTGAATCTCTCGCCCTACAACGTCGCGCATTATCGCGTCACGCCGCAGACGTTTGAGCGCATTCCGAAGGAATTTTGCCAGGAGCACCTTGTGCTGCCGGTCGGGCAGGTGGGCGAGATGTTGCTCGTGGCGTTTGCCAATCCCTTCGAGGTCACGCTGCCGACGAAGATTCAGGAGATGACCGGCAAGCCCGTCATCCGCCTCCTCGCGCGCGAGAAGGATCTGAAGGACAAGTTTTCCAAGGGCACGGAGGTCGCGGCGGGCTTCGACGACGTCGTCCAGCAAATCGGCGCGGAATACGGCGAGGTCGACGCGGATTTGAAGGGTGACGATGTCAGCGAGGAGTCCGGCCCGATCATCCAGCTCGCGAACCGGATCATCGAGGACGCGTATTTTTGCGGCTCGAGCGACATCCACATCGAGCCGCAGGAAAAGGATGTGATCGTGCGCAACCGCGTGGACGGCCTCTGCATCGAGAAACTGCGCCTGCCGAAGAAGGTCGGGCCCGCGCTCGTGGCCCGCCTGAAGATCATGTGCAACCTCGACATCTCGGAGCGCCGGTTGCCGCAGGACGGACGCATCGTCTTCAAGCAATACACGAAGAAGGGCCTCGACTTGGATTTGCGCGTGTCGACCGCGCCGCTGAACCACGGCGAGGGCGTCGTGATGCGTATTCTCGACAAGCAGAAGAGCACGCTGCCGTTGCCGGCGCTCGGTTTCTCCGAGGAGAATCTCGCGAAATACCGCGAGTGCATCCGCCAGCCCTACGGGATGATTTTGCACTGCGGGCCGACAGGCTCGGGCAAGTCGATGACGCTCTACTCCGCGCTCAACGAGGTAAACACGTCCGACGTCGTCATCCGCACCGCCGAGGATCCGATCGAATACACGCTGCCGGGCCTGAACCAAATGCAGATGCACCGGCAGATCGGGCTCACGTTTGCCTCGGCGCTCCGCGCGTTTCTCCGGCAGGATCCCGACATCATCCTCGTTGGTGAAATCCGCGACAAGGAGACGGCGGGCATCGCGGTCGAGGCCGCGCTCACCGGCCACTTACTCCTCTCGACGCTGCACACGAACGATGCGCCGACGACGATTTCGCGTCTGACTGAGATGGGCGTCGAGACCTTCATGATTTCGTCGTCCCTGCTCTGCGTGTGCGCGCAGCGCCTGTTGCGCCGCGTGTGCAAGCAGTGCCGCGTGCCGCACCAGCCGGAGGGCCGGGAAAAGGAAATCATCGAGAAGGCGATCGGCTGGAGCGGGCAGATTTTCCGGGCGAATCCAAAGGGCTGCGCGAAGTGCGGCGGCAACGGCTATCGCGGCCGCGTGGGCATCCACGAGCTCATGGTGAGCAACGAGGAATTGGTCGAGGCGATCAACAAGGAGGTCGAGTCCGCCGAGTTGAAAAAGATTGCGATGCGCAACGGGATGAAGTCGCTGCACCAGGACAGCGTGCTGAAGGTGAAGGAAGGGCTGACCACCCTCGAGGAAGCGATCGCCAACGTGCCGCCGGATATGTGATCGGGCCGCCGGAATTCGGGCGGGGCGGGTGGTGTGCGATGGCATTGACGGCTGCGCCCGGTCCGGTCGAAATCACGCGACACATGAAGACGACGCGACGGGGGATTATTTTTTGCAGCGCGCTGGTGCTTGCCGTGGCCGCGGGCTGCGCGGCGAAGCGCAAGGTGCCGACCGAGCGGGAGCAGAAGGAGGCGGCGCTCTACGCGAGCGAGGGCCAGTTTGCATTGAATATGAAACAGTGGCCGCGGGCCGAGGAGCTTTATCGGAAGGCCGCGCAGGCCTCACCCCAGGGAAATTATTTCTTGTCCCTCGGCGTCACACGGCTGCGGCAAAACAAGCGCAGCGAAGCCAAGGCCGCCTACGAGGAGGCGGTGCGCGCCTTTGCCGACGACGCCGTGCGCGCGCCGGATTTTTCCGAGTCGTGGTTGCGGCAGGCCTTCGTGCTGGCGGCGCTCGGCCGCATGGATGACAGCCGGGCAATCCTCGCCAAAGCGGCGAAGAAATTTCCCAACGACGGCAAGGTGCGCGCTCTGGCCGACCCCAAGGGCTTCGAGCAGATGATCGCGGCGCCGAATTTCAAGGAAATGGCGTTGTAACGGCGGCGCGCCGCGATGGAAAATCACTGGCTGGAATTTGCGCAGGTGGCCGGCGCGCACCTGCTCGCGGTCGCGAGCCCAGGCCCGGATTTCGCCATTGTCCTGAAACAGAGCATCGCCCACGGCCGCCGCACCGCGACCTGGACGAGCCTCGGCGTGGGCGCGGCGATTTTGCTGCATGTCACTTATTCGTTGCTGGGGCTCGGGCTGTTGATTCGTGGTTCGGAGTTGTGGTTCAACGTCGTGAAATACGCCGGCGCTACTTACCTCGCGTGGATCGGCGTGCAGTCGCTGCGCGCGAAACCGCGGAGCGGAGAAGAAATGACCGAGGGCAATACGGGTGGCGCGACGCCCACGGCCCGCGCGGCGTTCGCCACAGGCTTCCTCACCAACGCGCTCAACCCCAAGGCCACGCTGTTCTTCATCTCCCTCTTCGCCGTGATCGTGAGCCCGCGGACTCCGAAATTAATCCAAGCGGGCTACGGCGCCTGGATGGCACTCGCGACCGCCGCGTGGTTTTGCCTCGTCGCGTTCCTATTCACGCAGGCCTCCGTGCGCCGGACTTTTCTCCGCCACGGCCACTGGATCGACCGCGTGCTCGGGGTGGTGTTTCTCGGGTTTGCGGTGAGCTTGGTGTTGGCCAGATTGAGGTAACGTGGAGGAGCGAATTGGGATTCACGTGGCTCCCGATTTTGTAGGCAGCTCGCTTGCGAGCGCGGATCGGGCGCGCGCAAGCGCGCTGGCCTACTTTAGACGCACGTTCCTGCGTGGGCAGGAATTCGCCGCTACGAATAAACGCCGCCACCGAGCAATCGCTCTCCCTCGTAAAACGCCAGCACTTGGCCGCTGGCGAGGCCGCGTTGGGGCTCTTGGAATTTGATTCGCGCGGTGCCACTGCCTTCGGGAAAAAACCCCAGCGGCACGCGCGGATCGCGGTAACGCACACGGCCTTCGAGGGTGCGCCCGGTTTCAATTGGTTCGCCGACCCAGCTCAGGGAGTGGACGCGGACTTCGCTTTGAAAAAGACCCGGCGAATCGGGGTGATCGAAGGCGACGAGGAGTGCGCGGTCGGCGACGCGTTTGCCGACGACGACGTAGGCCTCGTGATCGGTGTTCGAGGGGATGCCGATGCCTTTGCGCTGGCCGAGCGTGTAGAAATGCAGGCCGCGGTGCTCGCCCAGTTTTTTTTCGTCGATGGCGCGGACGATGGGGCCGGGCGCATCGGGCACGTAGGCGCGGAGAAAATCCGTCATCTTCACTTCGCCGATGAAACAGATTCCCTGGCTGTCCTTTTTCTCGGCGGTGGGGAGCTTCGCTTCGCGGGCGATGGCGCGGAGTTCGGGCTTCGGGATGTGGCCGATGGGAAAGCGCGCATCGGCGAGCTGTGCCTGCGATAGGAGCGCGAGGAAGTAGGACTGGTCTTTGTTTTTGTCGGCGCCTTCGAGGAGGTGGAATGTAGCCGGGCTCGTTGAGCCCGTGCCGGGGTCGGCGACCCCGGCTACAACCCGTCGCGCGTAGTGGCCGGTGGCGACGGCGGCGAAGCCGTTGTCCTTGGCCCACGCGCGAAACACGCCGAATTTTATTTCGCGGTTGCACATGATGTCGGGGTTCGGCGTGAGGCCGCGCGCGTAGCCGTCGAGCAGGTAGTCGACGATTTTGGCGCGGTAGTCGGGCATGAGGTTCACGACGTGAAACACGATGCCGAGGTGGTCGGCGACGGCACGGGCGTCGTCGATGTCACGCAGCCACGGGCAGTCGCCCACGATGTTGTCCTCGTTGATCCAGTTTTTCATGTAGGCGCCGACGACGTCGTAGCCCTGCTGTTTCAAAAGCAACGCGGCGACGGAGCTGTCGACTCCGCCGGACATGGCGACGAGGATTTTTTCGCGGGACGACACAAGAGTTGCGGGTCGCGGCTCGACCGACGTTAGGGGCCGCGGAGCCTGGCCTTCGTTTCCGCCGGCAGATTCGCGGTGTCGAGCCACGCGCGGGCGGCGGGGGCGTCGAGGAGCAGCCAATAGGACATCGCGCCACGCAACGCCGCAGGCGGAAGGTCGGTTTGCGCGGCGGTCCAGCGGGAGGCGGCGGCGGGATCGCGCTGGGCCCAGGCGCTGGCGATATTGGTCAGTGCGACAGGGCGGGTGTCAGTGGGCGGGAGCGACTGCGCCCACGCGAGGGCGGCCGGCGGATCGCGCAGGCCGAAGAGGGTGGCGAACGCGACCGCAGCGGTGTGCTGCGTGCGGCCGGGCGGCAGCGAGAGCACAGCCTGCGCGGCGGCGGTGGGATCGCGCGCGGTCCAGCTGGCGAGCGCGTTGTTCAGGGCGAGGATTTGCGGGTTGCCCGCTGGCAGGGTGAGCGCCCACGCGACGGCGGCCTCGGGCGATTGCGCGGCGAAGGCGCGGGCGACGTCCATCGCGGCCTGCGTTTGCAGCTCGCCCGGCGGGAGCAGGCTGACGAACTCAGACGCGCCGCGGGGATCGGTCTTCGTGAGCGTCTGCAGCGCGCCGAGGACAACGCGATCGAGGGCGGGCCCGGCGAGGGATTTTTGCGCGAGTTCGATCGCGTGCAACGGATCGCGCGGCGCGAGATCGAGGAAAATAATTTCGAGGGCGAGGCTGCGGTCGGCTGGGGCCGGGAGATCTTTCGCCCACGCGCCGGCGGCGGTGTAGTTGAGGCGCACCCACGCGTCGGTGAGCGCGCGGAGGGCGTTGTCGCGCGCCTCGCCGGCGGGGACGGCGGCGAGGCGCGGGATAGCGGCGGAAATATTTTCGCGGGCGAGCCGATCGAAGAGCGAACTGTAGAAGGAGCGTTCGTCGCGTGTGTCGATCAACTCGGCGGCGAGGGCGAGGGCGCGGTCGGGATTCGTGCGACCGATGGTGTCGAGGAGCAGGAGCAGGCTCTGCGAGCGTTCGTTGCCGGGTGGGATCTGGCGAATCGCCGCGAGCGCGGCCTCGGGATCGCGGGCGATCCAGGATTGCATCTGCTCGCCGACGGCGCGGGCACGTTCGCGGGGATTGGAAGTCGTGAGGGCGCGAGCGAGCGTCGCCGCTGTATCGTCGGTGGGTTGCGGCGTCGGTGCGTGGGTGTCGGTGCGAGCAACCGGTGCGCCAGGCGCAGACGGGCGCGAGCAACGCCACAACAGCAGCGCGCTCACAACAAGCGCGACGGGAACGAGGAATTTGAGGAGTCTGGGCAAGCGGGTGGTCGAGCGTATTGATTTCAACGCACTAGATCGGGAACGAACTTGCAAAGCGCGTTGAGGTCAATCGCGGCCGCCGTGGGAACCACCTTACCAGCTCGCGGCGCGGAATGTCGGCTGGAGTTCGGCGCGCGGCGGCGGCAGCTCGAGGCGCTCCACCACGCTGTCGAAAAGCAGCCGGCGTTGCTCGGGTGAGAGTCCGGGTTGAAAAACGGCGACGCGGTAGTCTCGATAGAGCCCCTCGGTCTCCTTGGCCGTCGCGACGCGGGTGGCGGCGGCCAGCGCCGCATCGATCGGGGTGGCGCGCGTGGTGCCGAGGGCGCGGGCGATCTCGCGGCGGATCTCATCTTTTTCATTGATCAGGTTGGCGACGTGGCGGCCGTAGTCGTCGGCGACTGCGCTCACGAGGGCGCGGACGGCGGCGACTTGCTCGACGACTTCGGGCGAAACTCCGGCGCCGGGACCGGCCGCGCCGCCACGTCCGCCGCGGCCACTGCGCGCGGGCACGACGAGGAACCGCAGCCCATCGCCTTCGAACCGGTAGGAAGCCTGGATCGGCAGGTCCTGCGTGTCGGCGAGGATCGTTTCGACACGCGCACCGGTTTCCTTTTGGAGCGTGGCGAAATCCAGCATCAAAGTGGCGACGCGGTTTTGCAGCGAAGCCGAGAGCGGCGAGCGCTCGCCGATGGCGGTGGGCTCGGCGACCTGCGCGAGCCCGCGGCGAATCTCCTCCGCGAGGGTTTCCAACTCGTCGAGCGGCGCGGCCTGTTTGTCCGCGAGGGTTTTGAGCGAGTTGGGGCGAATCCAGCCGAGCATCTTGCCGTCGTGGGCGTGGACGGCGTCGTAGAGTTCTTTTTTCAGCTGCGATTTTTTGGTCTGGTAGGCGGCAACTTTGGCGGCGACGTCGGCGGGCATGTCGTCGGGCAGCAGCACGCGCGCGGGCTCCGGCGTGAAAAACAGATACGGTTGCGCGACCGTGGCGCCCGCGGTGGTGTCGGCCGCGGCGGTCAGCTCGAGAAAAATCTCGCGCAGCAGCCGGCGCTGCGTGGGGAGCAGGCCGGGCTGGTAGAACGCATAGCCGCGCATCACCTGGCCGATTTCGGCGGGGGAGAAACCGCGCCGTTCCTTGTCGCCGAGGTTCCACTGGCGCAGTGCGCTCCAGTTCACGTCGCTGTTGATCAGATCGCGGCGGAGATCCTCGGCGGATTTCTCGAGGTCGGCGAGCCGGGAGGCCTGTTTTTTGGCGAGGGCGGCGAGCGCGGCCTGGCGCGCGGCGGGCTCGGCGTCGCGCAGCACATCGAGTTCGCCGCGCAGCTCGGCTTGCAGGGCAACCTTGGCGTCGCGGTAGCGATCGAGCTGCGCGCGGAGCTTGGCGGAGAGTGATTTTGTGTAGAGACGCGTGCCCAGCTGCGGGTAGAAAGGATCGCTCGTGAACCCGGCCAGCTCGGGCGGGGGAGGGAAGCGCCCGCCCGGCGCGCCCGGACTGCGCGCGATCGCGCGACCGAGGGGCGGTGGGTTCGGGGGAAAAAAAATCGGGAGCGGCTCCTGCCGCACGAACGCCTGCCCGCCCGCGTCGCCGCGATCGCGGCCGCCGAAACCGGGGTCGACCTGCGCGTGCGCTGCATTGGCGAGCGCAATCAGCAATGCCGCGCATAGGACAGAAACGGTGAAGGGCGCGAGTTGAAGCGGCGGTGACGTCATGGTAACGGGGCCTGCGGTTTGACGCGCCAAAGTCGCCGAAGTGTCGCCCGCGATCAGCGGATCAGCGCGGCAAACAGCCGTTCCAAACCGTAGCCGAGGAGACTGGTGACGGGGAGGGTGAGCACCCAGGCCCAAAGGATGCGTTCGACCACGCCCCACTTCACGGCACTCAGCCGCTTCGACGCGCCGACGCCCATAATGGAGGTGGAGATGACGTGCGTCGTCGAGACCGGCACACCGATCGTGGAGGCGCCGTGGATGATGAGCGCGGCGGTCGTCTCGGCGGCGAAGCCATGCACGGGTTGGAGCTTCACCATCTTGTGGCCCATGGTGCGGATGATCCGGTAGCCACCGGCCGCCGTGCCCGCCGCCATCGTAATCGCGCACGTGATCACGACCCAAACGGGAATGCCCTTGAACTCCTGCACGCGGAGAAACGAGGCCCACTCCGGCAGATCCTTGAACGCGCCGGAAGTCGTGCCCGTGAAGAGCGCGAGCGTGATGATGCCCATGGTTTTTTGGGCGTCGTTGGAACCGTGGCCGTAGCCCATGAAGCCCGCGCTAGCGAGCTGGGCTTTTCCGAAGAACGTGTTCACGAACCGCGGGGTCGCCTTGCGCAGGATGATCGTCAGCAGCCCCATGAAAATCGCGCCACCGATGAGTCCGAACAGCGGCGAGGCAAACATCGGCAGCACGACTTTCGGCCAGAGACCGACGGCGACACCCTTGGCATCCTTCGCCGACCAGATGAGCACGTGCCAGTTGCCCTGCGCCGTGGCGACGGCGGCGCCGCAGAGGCCGCCGATCAGGGCGTGGCTGGAACTGGAGGGCAGGCCGAGCCACCACGTGAAAAGATTCCAGGCGATCGCGGCGAGCAGCGCGCAAAGCACGGTGAGCATCGTTACCACGTTCGTATCCACGAGGCCCTTGCTGATCGTGGAAGCCACCGGGGCGCTGGCACTGAGGTGTTGGCCGTGAATCAGGGTGTTCCACAGCGCCACGAGGCCGATCGCGCCGACGAGGTTCCAGAAGGCGGCCCAGATGATGGCGGCGCGCGGCGTCAGGACCTTGGTCGAGACGACGGTCGCGATGGCGT
>JANXSC010000617.1 GCA_025352845.1 Opitutaceae bacterium | reverse complement strand
GCCGACTGGCAGACGAAGCGCCGCTGGGTGAAGGAAGCCTTCGCCGCGCTGGAGAGCGCCGGCTACACCATCGCGAGCGGCTACACCGCCGTGCTCAATCCGAAGAAAACGAAATTTGTCTACCGCGACGAACTCTGGAGCGGCGCCGATCTGCTCGGCCTCGGGGTGGCGTCGTTCTCGCACGCCGCCGGCGTCCACTACCAAAATCTCACCGAGATCGAAACCTACATGGCTGCGGTCGCCGCCGGCGACTTGCCGCTGAAGCGCGCGTTCCGCACGTCGCCCGAGGAGCTGATGATTCGCGAGTTTATCCTCCAGATGAAACTGGGCCGCGTCGTGCTCGGCTACTTCACGAAAAAATTCGGCGTCGATCTCGTGCAGCGTTTCGCGCCGCAGTTCGAACACCTCGCCGCCGAGGGCCTGCTGGAGGTCACGCCCACGCACGTGCGCCTCAGCCGCGACGGCCTGCTGTGCGTGGACACGCTGCTGCACGAATTTTTCCTCACGCAGCACCGCACGTCGAAGATCGTGTGAGCGTTTTTTCGCGATGCGGCCCGAGGCCAATCTGTTTTCCGTAGGCATCCCGCTCGCCTCGGTTCGCGTAGGCATCCCGCTCGCGGGCGCTCCGTGGCCCGCAGCCCGTGCTGCCCGCTCTGCTGTGCCCGCTCCGTCGTTCTCAGCCCCGCAGCGGCGAAATGTAATAGCCCAGGGCAACGCCCTGGGTTTCCGATCAGAAACGAATCCGAGCCCTGAAGGGGCGAAACCATTCCGCCGGGTGCCGCCCTTTCAGGGCTCACGGATTTACCCGCACCGTTTCCCAGGGCGGTGCCCTGGGCTATTATATTTCGCCCCGTTGGGGCTCGCTGAGATCGAAATCACAACGGTGGCTGCTCCGCGCCGTCACGCTGCGCGGCTCGTATTGACGGGCGCTTGAGCCCACCCTTCGCGCGCCTCCTTTCAACCGTGGGAACCGCCGATCAACTCATCGCGCAGGGAGTGCCGGAGGCGCTGTGGAAATTCATGCGCGAGTCGTGCCATCTGGCGTTCGATACTTTCCGCCCGCTGCCCGGTGCGCAGTTGCCCGAGCCCGCGCGCCGCCTGCTCGACCACGCGCGCGACATGACTTCGACGCTCGCGGAATTTCACGGCGCTCCCCTGCGTGTCGACGTGCTGCAAACTCGGCGCACCGAGGAACTCTACCTCCGCGAAGTTTTCCTGCGCACGACGGCCACCGGCCGCCTCGTCGAATACGGCGTGCTCGCGGTGGCGCTCGCGCAATTTTCCGCCGAGCAACGCGCCGCAGTCGAGGCGGGCGGCGCGCCGCTTGGCGCGCTGTTGCACCGTTTTCAGATTCCTTTTGCCAGTGCGCCCATTGGGTTTTTTGCCGCGACCGCGGCCGACATCGCGGCGACGCCACTCGCTGCGCACGCGAAGGGCGAGTGCTACGGCCGGCTGAACTGCCTCTCGAAACCTTCCCGCGAGCCACTCGCGTGGATTCTCGAAATCCTCCCGCCTGCGTGAAAATCGTTTTTCTCACCGCCGGCACCGGCAGCTACTATTGCGGTGCGTGCATGCGGGACAACACCCTCGCGCGTGAACTCCACCGCGCCGGCCACGACGTGACCATCGCGCCGATGTATCTGCCGCTCATCCTCGACGAGACCACGCTTGATAACGCGAAGGAGGTCCCGGTGTTTTTCGGGGGCATCAATGTCTTCCTTCAGCACAAATTTCCGCTCTTCCGCAAAACCCCCGCGGCGTTCGACCGCCTGCTGAATTCCACCGGACTCCTCAAGTGGGCCGCGCGTCACAGCCACATGACTTCCGCGCGCGAACACGGCGAGATGGCGCTCGAGATGCTCAACGTGGACTCGGGGCGGATGCGCAAGGAACTCGACAAACTCCTCGGCTGGCTCGGCGATGTCGTGAAACCCGACCTCGTGTGCCTCTCCAATGCGCTGCTCGCGGGCTTCACGGGCGAACTGAAGCGCCGCCTCGGTGCGCCGGTCGTCCTCTATTTTCAGGGCGAAGACACGTTTCTCGATGGGCTGCCCGAGCCGTATCGCACGCAGAGCTGGGCTGCGCTCGCCGCGCGCGTGCCCGCCGCCGATCTCCTTCTTTCGCCGAGCCGCTTCTACGCCGAATACATGGGCGGACGCCTCGGCCTCGCTCCCGGCGCGATCGAGGTCGCGCCCAACGGTATCGATCTCTCTGGCTACGCCGTCGCCGACGCCCCGCCCACTGCGCCGACGATCGGCTACCTCGCGCGCATGTGCCGCGAGAAAGGGGTCGATCACCTCGTCGATGCCTTCATCGCGCTTGCCCGCGACCTCGGCGACATCACCGCGCGCCTCAAAATCGGTGGCGCCGCCACTGCGGGTGATCAACGCGTGATCGGCGCCCTGAAGGGCAAGCTTGAGGCTGCGGGCCTCGCCGCGCGCGTCGAGTGGCACCCGAATCTCACGCGCGAGGCGAAGATTTCGTTCCTCCGCAGCCTCTCGGTTTTCTCGGTGCCCGTCGCCTATCCCGAGGCCTTCGGCCTCTACGCCATCGAGGCGATGGCCTGTGGCGTGCTGATCGTGCAGCCGGACACGGCGGCATTTCCCGAGCTGATCGCAGCCACCGGCGGCGGGATTTGCGTGCCCCCGCGCGACGCACTGGCGCTCGCCCGCGCGTGGCAGGCTCTCCTTGCCGATCCGGTGCGGCGCGCGGAACTCGGGCGCGCGGGCAGATTGGGCGTTGAAAAAAAATTCGGCGCCCGGACGATGGCTGAGCACTTCAGTCGCGTCACCGCCCGCCTCGCGCGGCCGACGATGTAACCGCCCGCCGATGTCTGCTCCCGAAAAAATCCATTTCCGCCACCGCCGCCTTGTCGAATTCGCCGACACCGACCTCGCGGGCATCATGCACTTCGCGAACTTCTTCAAGTTCGTGGAGTGCGCGGAGCACGCGTTTTTCCGCTCGCTCGGCGAGAGCGTGCATTCGATCGACGGCGCGAAGCAGGACGGCTGGCCGCGCATCGAGGTGAGCTGCAAATACCACCGCCCCGCGCGCTTTCAGGAAACGCTCGAAGTCCGCCTGCGCATCGCCGAGCTGCGCACGACGAGCCTGACCTACGCCTTCGCGATCCACTCCGCCGATGCACCCGGCCACCCGCTCCTCGCCGCGGGCACCTTCGGCATCATCCACGTCGAACTCGACGCGACCACCCGCGAGCTCCGCAAAACCTCGATCCCCGCCGCGCTCCGCGCGAAACTCGAAGCGGCGATGGCCGTGCCGCCGAAATGAAAACATTCGCCCTTCCGCTGGTTGTCATTCTGAGCGCAGCGAAGAATCCAATTTGATCTCCATTTCGCATCCGCGGTCGAGCGTCCTGCGGGATTCTTCGCTGCGCTCAGAATGACAAACCAAGTTTCCTGCCTCCCGCCTCCCAATTTCCATCTCCAAAAATAAAAACATGAACTGGCTCCTCTACGCTCTCCTCACCGTCCTCACCTGGGGCCTCTACGGCGTCTATCTCCACAGTGGCCAGATGGCGATGCTCGATTCGGTCAACGGCCGCTACAAGGCCTTCCTCTTTGTCGGCGTCGCCTACTTCATCATCGCCGTGCTCGCGCCGCTGCTTGTGCTAAAGGTCAACGGCTCTGATTTCAATTTTCCCTCGAAGGGCATCTGGCTCTCGCTCTTCGCCGGCGCGCTCGGTGCGGTCGGTGCGTTTGGCATTCTCCTCGCTTTCGGCGCGAAGGGCACACCCACCGTCGTGATGGCGATCGTGTTTGCCGCCGCGCCGATCGTAAACGCGATCGCGGCGACGCTCATGCATCCGCCGAAGGACGGGTGGGGTGGTATCGCGTGGCAATTCTGGGCGGGCATCGTGCTCGCCGCCTTCGGCGGCTGCCTCGTGAGCTACTACAAACCCGCGCCCGCGCCGAAGACGGCGAAGGCCGCGCCGGCGGCCGTGGCACTGGCGGCACCCGGCGCGCGTTGAACGACATGGCCGCGCTGGCGCACACGCAGCTCGCGGCGCTCAACCGTCTCCTCGCCGAGATCGCGCCGACGAATCGTTTCTACCGCGGCAAACTCGCCGCGGCCGGCGGGCTCGACGGCTTCGAGTCGCTCGACTCGTTTCGCGCGCGGATGCCGTTTACGACCAAGGCCGAGCTCGCCCGCGATCAGATCGAGCACCCGCCGTTTGGTTCGACGCTCACGTTTCCGGCGGAGACCTACACGCGCTTTCACCAGACGAGCGGCACCAGCGGCCGGCCGATCATCTGGCTCGACAACGACGCGAGCTGGCAGTGGGTGATCGAGAATTGGAAAAACATCTGGCGCGGCGCCGGCGCGCGCGCGGGCGACTCCGTGTTCTTCGCGTTTTCGTTCGGCCCGTTCCTCGGCTTTTGGTCGGCATTCTACTCTGCGCAACAACTCGGACTCCGGACGATTCCCGCCGGTGGCATGAGCAGCAGCGAGCGCGTGCGGTTTCTCCTCGCGCAGCGTCCGCGCATCCTCTGTTGCACGCCCACCTATGCACTGCGGCTCGCGGATGTCGCACGGCAGGAGTCGCTCGACCTGAGCGGCAGCGGCGTCGAGGTGGTGATGGTCGCCGGCGAGCCCGGCGGTAGCGTGCCCGAGGTGCGTGCGCGTATCGAACAGAGCTGGCCGGGCGCACATGTGATCGATCACCACGGCATGACGGAGGTCGGTCCGGTGTCGTATGGCAGCGCCGCGGACCCGACGCGGCTCCGCGTCATGCACGACCGCTATTTCGCGGAGGTTTTGAAGCCGGGCACCAATGTCCCGATCGCGCCTGGCGAAAGCGGAGAACTTGTCCTCACCACGCTCGGCCGCGCCGCGTGCCCGCTGCTCCGCTACCGCACGGGCGATCTGGTGAAGCCGGTCGCGCTGCCCGGTGAGGAGCCGGCGGCCTATGCTCTCGCGGGCGGCATCCTCGGTCGCGTGGACGACATGGTGATCGTGCGCGGCGTGAACCTTTACCCGACCGCGATGGACGCCGCGGTGCGCGCGCTCGCCGAAGTGCGCGAATATCAGGTCGAGATCGACCAGCGCGGCACGCTCGCCGAAATCCGCGTGCGTTTCGAGACCGACGCCGGCACCGCCGATCTCACGACGGAACTCGCGGCGCGGCTGCGGGCGGCGTTTCAGATTCGCATCGAGGTCGAGCGCGTCCCGCCCGGCACGCTGCCCGTCTTCGAGTTCAAGGCCCGCCGTTGGAAAATCCTGAAATGATCGAACGCAGACTGAGAAACCACGAATCGACACGAATGAACACGAATTCGGAACAGACATGGCGTAAGTTCCGGTTGGCTTCTATTTGTGCCCATTCGTGTGCATTCGTGGTTAATCCGATCCCATTTCCCCACCGATGATCGCAGTCACCCGCGTTTCCAAAACCTACGAGAGCCTCGGCGGCCCCGTGTCCGTGCTGCGCGATCTCGATCTGCGTGTCGCCGCGGGTGAGGCCGTCGCCATCGTCGGCCCCTCCGGCAGCGGCAAGACTACGCTTCTCAATCTCCTCGGCGCGCTCGACCAGCCGACGTCCGGCGCCATCGCGATTGATGGTGTCACCCTCGGCACGCTCGACGCGGCGGGCGCGGCGCGGTTTCGGAATCGCGCGATCGGTTTCATTTTTCAACTTCACTACCTGCTCCCGCAGTGTTCGGTGATCGAAAACGTCCTCGTGCCGCGCCTCGCCGGTGGTTGGACCGAGGACGTGCGCACCACCCGTCAGCGCGCCGAAGCGCTGCTCGAGCAAGTCGGCCTCCGCGACCGCATGACGCATCTGCCGTGGCAACTTTCCGGCGGCGAGCAACTCCGCGCCGCCATCGCGCGCGCGCTGATCAACGAACCGAAACTCATCCTCGCCGACGAACCCACCGGTTCGCTCGATCCCGCCACCGGCGAGCGCATCGCCGACCTGTTGCTCCGCACGCAGGCCGGCACCCGCGCCGCCCTCGTGGTCGTCACCCACAACCCCGCCCTCGCGCAACGCATGGCGAAGACCTACCGCTTCGAGGCGGGGCGGTTGGTGGGGTGAAGGCGCGCCAGAAGCGAATGACCGCCTTCCGCTACATTCTCCGCAGCGTCCTGCACTATCGTTTCGCCTATCTCGGCGTGCTCGCGGGCGCGGTGCTCGGGGCGACGGTGCTGCTCGGCGCGATGTTTGCGGGGGACTCCGTGGCCGCCTCGCTGCGGCGCATCGGCGAGCAGCGCATCGGGCGCGCGACGCATGTCGTCGCCTCGGGTGATCGGTTTTTTCGGCAGGGGCTTGCGGAAGATTTCGCGGGTGCGGCGGGTGTGCGTGTGGCGCCGGTGCTGCTGGCGCGCGGCACGGCGACCAACCCGGCCACGCGCGCCGTCGCGAGTCGCGTGCAGCTTGCGGGCGTCACGGCGGCGTTTTGGTCCTTTGCGCCGGATGGCGCGTCGCATCCGCTTTCGGCCGAAAAATCCGAAATCGCCATCAACACCGCGCTCGCGTGCCAGCTCGGGCTCGCGGTTGGCGACACGCTGGTCATCCGTCTCCAAAAACCCGGCGTGCTCGCGGGCAACGCGCCCATCGCGGGTGCCGAGGGCAAACTTGAGACGCTGCGCGGCAAGGTCGCGGCTATTGTGGGCGACGACTCGTTTGGCCGCTTCAATCTCGAGGCCACGCAGGTGCCGCCGCTCTCGGTCTTCCTGCCGATCGAGCTGCTGCAAGGCGCATTCAACCGCCCGCAGCGCGCGAATCTGCTGCTGCTCGACGGCGCGAAATCCGACGCAGACCTCGGCGCTGTGCTCCGGCGTGTCGTGCGTCTCGCCGACTTCGGCCTCGCGTTGCACTGGCGCGAGCAACCCGCCGCGTTCGATCTCGTTTCCGAGCGCATCTTCCTCGATGCACCGATCGCGGCGGCGATCACGCGCGCGGTGCCGGCGGCGCAGCCGGTCGTTTCCTATCTCGTCAACGAACTCCGCGCCGGCGAGCGAGCCACGCCCTACTCGATCGCCACGGCGACGACTGCCCTCGCGGCGCCGTTCCTCCCTGCTGATCTCGGCGCAAACGAGATCGTGCTCAACCGCTGGCTCGCGGACGATCTGCGCGCGCAGGCGGGCGACGAGGTGCGCGTGACGTTTTTCCAAGTCGGCGTCGGCGACGCGTTGCTCGAAAAGTCGGCGGCGTTTCGCGTGCGCGCGGTGATTCCGCTCGCGGGGCTCGCCGCCGACCGCGCGTGGATGCCGGATTTTCCCGGTATCAGCGACTCGAAGCATCAGAGCGAGTGGGACCCGGGCCTGCCACTGAAGCTCGACCGGATCCGCGACGTGGACGAGCGCTACTGGGATGAGCATCGCGGCGCGCCCAAGGCGTTTTTCTCCCTCGCGGCGGGTCGCGAAATGTGGGCGACGCGCTGGGGAAATTTCACAGCGCTGCGCATCGCGCAGCCGCGCGACAGCGCCGCGACGCTCGAGCGCACGATCCTCGATGCGCTGCGGCCGGAGATGAACCAACTGCTAGTGCGCAACGTGCGCGCGGGCGCGCAGGACTCGGCGAACTCCGCCGTCGATTTCGGGGGGCTGTTTCTCGGCATGAGTTTTTTCCTGATCCTCGCGGCGCTCGGGCTCGTCGCGATGCTGTTTCAACTCGGCCTGCTCCAGCGCAACCGCGAGGACGCATTGCTCGGCGCGGTTGGCGTGTCGGCGCGCCAGCTCCTGCGCTGGCGGCTCGGCGAAGCAGGCGTGATCCTTCTCTTCGGTGCCGCGCTCGGCCTGCCGCTCGCGGCGCTCTACACGCGCGGCATCTTGCGTTTCCTCGAAACGATCTGGGCGGGACAGGGCGGCGGCGCGACCTTTGCCTTCGCCGCACAGCCGATGTCGATCAGCGCGGGCGTGGGTGCGTTTCTGATCTGCTCACTCGGCGCGGTCTGGCTCGCGATTCGGAAACAGACGCGACGCGCGCTCTCGATTCGGCTCGCGGCGGGAGTGGAGGAGATGGCCGCGCCGGCGAAGACGCGGCGCGTGTCGTTCATCGTGGCACTTGTCGCGGCGCTCGCGGGCGCGGGCGCGCTCGCGGCGTCGAATCGCGGGCTGCCGGCGCAGATCGCATTTTATCTCGCGGGTTTTGCGTGGCTCGTGGCCGGGCTCGCGCTCTGCCGGGCGTGGCTCGCACGCGAGCGTCGGTCGACCGATGATGCTTCGCTCGATGCGGCATCGCTCGGCGCGCTCAACCTCCATTCGCGTCGCTCGCGCAGTCTCACGGTGGTGGGGCTGATCGCGACGGCGGTGTTCATGGTGCTGTCGGTGGCCTCGTTTCGGAAACACGTCGGCGCCGACTGGCTCGAGCGCGGCAGCGGCACGGGCGGCTTCGCGTTTTGGGTCGAGACCACGATGCCGCAAAATCACCCGCGCGACGGGAAGACGGCGGGCTTCGATATTTTCGAGCGGCAGGCCTCCGACCTCGGCGAAATCCTTCCGTTGCGCGCGGGCGCGGGCGACAACGTGAATTGTTTCAACCTCAACACCACGCTCCAGCCGCGCCTCCTCGCCGTCGATGCCGCGAAGCTCGCCGCGCGCGCCTCCTTCCGGCTGAAGTCGGCCACCGATTGGAACGCGTTGCGCACCGCAACCCCGAGCGGCGCGATCCCGGCGCTCGTCGATGAGACGACGCTGCTCTGGGCGCTCAAGCGCAAGGTCGGCGACACGCTCGCCTACGCCGACGAAAACGGCGGCACCTTCGCCGTGCAGATCGTCGGCACGCTGCCTGACTCGATTTTCCAAGGGCACGTGATCGTGGATGAGGCGCTCTTCCTGAAAAAATATCCATCGAATGCCGGCTATTCGCTCTTCCTCGCCGACGTGAAAAGTGCGACCGCCCTCGACGCGCTGCGCGCCAAACTCGCCACGGCCGTCGCCGATGCGGGTGGCAAGGTCGAGCTTACGCGCGACGTGCTCGCGGCGTTTCACCAAATCGAAAACACCTACATCGCGATCTTCACGGTGCTCGGGACGCTCGGCGTGGTGCTCGGCAGCCTCGGGCTTGCAATCGTCGTCGCACGCAACCTCCGCGAGCGCCGCGGCGAGTTTGCCGTGATGACCGCGATTGGCATTCCACGCGAGGTGCTCGGTCGGATGGTGTTCGCCGAATTCGGCCGGCTCGTCGCATGGGGGATCGTGATCGGCGCGGCCGCCTCGGTCGTTGCGATCTGGCCGAGCCTCACGGCGCTGCCTGCCGCGCCGACGCTCACAGTCGTGGTCGTGATGCTCTTTGGCATCCTCTCGCTGAACCTCGTGTGTGGTTGGGCGATCTTCCGTTGGTCACTCCGCGACCTGCGTCCGAGTGCGGCGCTGGCGGCGGGATAGTGGTCACTCCTTCAAATCCCCCGCCTTCGGCTCGGGGAGGAATTGCGTGAGGATCGCGCCGACGAGCGCATACGCGCCCGCGACGCAGGCACCGACGAGCGCGACGCGGGCGGGGTCGGGTTTGTCGGAAGCGGAGAGCGTGAGCGTGATCCACGCGGCGGCGGTGCCGAGCACGCGGCCGCCGATGTTGGCGGCGAAGCTCTCGCCGGTGCCGCGCAGGTGCACGGGGAAAACCAGTGGGATGTAATTTCCCCAGAAACTGAACTGCGCGACGGTGAGCACGCCGGCGACGAAGATGCCGGCCTTGATCATCCCGAGACTGTCGGCGTTGCCGAGCTGACCGGAGATCCACCAGAAGAGGAGTGGCACGACGATGAGCGAGGGGATTTGGAAAACGCGGAAGAGCGTGCGCCGGCTCACGATCACGACCGCGAGCACCGCGAGGACGAAACGGCCGGCGAGCCCGCCGATTTCCTGCCACATGGTCACGCCCGCGACAGTCTGGTCGCTGGCATTGCCGGCGGCCTGGCGCATTTCGCGCTGGGCGACGGGATCGGGTTTCTTCGCGGCCTTGGCGGCGGCGAGCGCGACGCCACCGGCTTCTTTCGCGATGGCGCGCACGGCGACGTGGCCGGCCTCGGCGGGCGTGTTGAGGCGCTGCGCGCCGATGATCTGCGGGAGTTGTTGGATCGCGCCGAACGCGATGCCGTAGCTGGCGGCGAAGACGAGTGTGGTGAGGATCGTGGTCTTGCGCAGCTCCGGGGAGAAAAGCGCGGCGATGCTCGGGCGCTTGAGGGTGCCGGCCTCGCGCTTCTGTTGCCACGCGGGCGACTCGGGGAGGAACGGCCGGATGAGAATCAGCGGCAGCGCGGGGATGACGCCCGAGATGAGCGTGTAGCGCCACGCGTCGTGCCCCCCCGCGATGGCCGGCAGGCTGAGCGCCCACTTGGCGGCGAGGATGTTCGCGCCCGCGACGAGCAGGCCGCCGAACGAGGAAAACGCCTGCGTGTAGCCGAGCACTTTTTCGCGCTGGTGCGGGTTCGTGAAAATCTCCGCGAGCCACGCGACGGCCGCGACGAACTCCACACACACGCCGATGAACACGAGGCAGCGGAAAAACAGCAGCTGCGGCAGCGAGGTCGAGAAACCCGCCGCGCACGCCGCGAATGCGTAGAGCAAAATCGAAAACGTGAGCACGCGCCGCCGCCCGAGCAGGTCGGTGAGGTAGCCACCGAGCAGGCCGAAGATGCCGCCCGCGAGCGCCGGCACGAAGAAGAGCGTGCGTGCCCACTTCACGTATTCCTCGCCGCCCGGCGACCAGAGCGCCACGGCCTTGGCCTGCTCCATGCCGCCCTTGACGAGGCCCTCGATGATCGGGGCGCTCAGGGCGGCGACGGCGGGCTTGATGATGAGCGGCAGCATCAGCAGCTCGTAGATGTCGAACGCGAAGCCGATCGCCGCGATCGTGCAGATCAGCCAGGCGGTGCGCGAAAGGGTCTGGGCGGCGGGAGCGGCGGGGGAGGGGGCGGAGCTCATGGGGCGGGAATCGTGCCGGGAACTGACGCATGGCATCAAGCGGCGATTCGGATTTTCTCGCGGGGTGATCGCGGTGCGCCGGCCCGCAACTTTTCGCCAAGGGCCGCGTCAGAGCCCGCGACCCGGTTC
>JANXSC010000602.1 GCA_025352845.1 Opitutaceae bacterium | reverse complement strand
CGATGCCGGCCTGACTGCCGCGGTCGAGCGGGACGACGGCCGGGTTGCCATCGATCAGCAGGCGACTCGCGCCGCTCGCCTCGGTGGAGAACCGATACGCGCCGGCGCGCGGCGTTTCCACGGTGCCGGTGATGGTGAGCGCGAAGCGGCCGGTTTTTTCCACCTCGGCCTGCGTGAAGCGCGCGAGCGCGCCCTCGGCCTTCGGCTTCTCCGCGTCGTAGGAACCGACGCTGGTGTAGTTCCCCTGGTAAAGTTTGTAGCGCAGGTTTGAAACCGCGAGCGGCGCGGTGCTCTCGTAGCGCTTCACCGCGATGGCGCGAATCGCGACCGCACCGTGGTCACCCTGAATCATCAGCGGGCCGAGCGCTTTCTCGTCGTTGGCGATCGAGGAGCGCGTGGGGCCGGAAATCTCGACGCCCTCGTGAATCGTGAAGCCGTTGAGCACGACCCTGGTGAAGCGGGCGTTTTTGGTTTTCTTGCCGGCGGCATCGAAACGCGGCGCTTGAAATTCGATGTGGAGTTTTTGCCAGAGCCCGGGCGCGCGGCAGGCGTTGGCCAGCGGCGCGGTGCCGTCGTAGCCTTCCTTGCCCGGGCCGCGCGCGGCGTTCCAACGCTGGTAGATCGCGCCGCAATCGGTGACCTTCGGCTCGCGCACTCCCCAGCTGTCGAAGAGCTGCACCTCGTAACGGCCTTGCAGGTAAACGCCGGAGTTGGAGCCGGGCGTCAGCAGAAACTCGAGGTCGAGTTCCAGATCGCCGTGCTCCCACGCGGTGAGCAGGTGGCCGCGCGTTTCCTTCGTGGTGCCCGGATTGCACACGAGCACGCCCGTGCCCTCGGTGACCGAGAGCGTCTTGTCGCGCCGCGGATCGCCCGCGAGATCGCCGGCGAGTTTCCAGTTGGCGGTCACGGGCCGGAACGCCGCGAGCGAGTCCAGCCGCACCGGCTCCGGCGGAAGCGAGGACTGCGCGCGGGCAACGACAGTGAGGGCGGCCGCAAGCAGCGCGGTCCGACAGGCGATCATGGGGGGCATGGGAGCGCGGAGCCTCAACAGTGCGCAGGCGCACGGCAAATGGTTTTCGGGGTGGCCGGTGCGCATGAAACCAAAAGCTGGAGCGTGACCGTGCTTGAACCGGTGGGCTGAGGATGAGTGTTGCCGCGAATAGCCTTCTGCTTCTCGCTTCTTCTATGCGTGCTGCGGGAGCAAGGGAACCGAGTAACTGCGATAACATTTGGTAGCTGAAATGAAGGCGTTACTTCGCGTGTTCGATTCCGTGCTGTTTATGTTGCTCGGATTCACGATTTCCACCGCGGGTGTCTTGATCGGAATTTGGGTGGTTGTGATGCGATGGTTCGAAGGCGAGCAGTCATGGATAATGTTTCCATATATCGCATTTTGGTCATGGGGAGCGCTGAGCAGCTTTCGCGCGATAAAGAAGAAGAGAGAGATGAAAATCGTGGAGCGCGAGCGGCTGAGTCTGATCGTGCGAAGGGTTGTGCATGTTGGCGCTTCGCTCGAAGAGGCCGTTCAGTCTTCGCGGGCACACCTCGCTGTTGACGGGTATACGAGGCATCGGAATCTCTCCGCCCGATGGGTGAGTGCAGAGTTTGATAGCGGATCGCATACTGTCAGGATTCTCGCGCTCGATGGGCACGTTACTGGCTTCGAGGTTGCTTGAGGGAGGTCTTGGTCTAAGCGGGCGATTTGATGCGGATTGTTTTTCGGGGAGCCGCCGGCAACATCGATGCATGGTTTTCTGTCGGCCATCCTTCGCGTTCGTTCTGGCCGCGATTGGTGGCGGTGCGGTGCCCGCCGCTGATCAAACCTCTCTGTTGCCAGAGATTCGGCGTGAACTCTTCCTCGCGTCGTCACGTGCCGGCACGGCGGTGCTCGCGGCGAGTTACTATACGCGGCCGACCGGTGGGGATCTGATCTCGCTGCATCAACTGATGTCGCGTTCCGACACGGTGGACGTCGCCTACCTCCGCACCTCGCGTGACAACGGCCGGACGTGGAGCGTTTCCACGGAGGTGCCGACACTGGAAGTGCGGCCCGGCGGGAAATTTCGCCGCGCCCTCCGCGGCGGCGTGGCGGATCCGCGCACGGGCCGCTTCGTGCGGTTTCAAATCGAGGGCCTGCTCCCCACCGACGATCCGCTCGAGGGCATGCGGCAGTGGTATGTCACCTACCAAGTCTCGACCGACGGCGGCCGCACCTGGCCGATCAACGAACAAATCATTCAACGCGGCGCGGAGTTTTCCCCGACGCATCCGCTGCTCCGCGTGTGGATCGGGAAAAACTGCGTGATGGTCGGCGACCTCGCCTCCGTGCCCATCGTGCTCGGCGATGGCACCATCCTCCTGCCCGTGATTGTTTCGCGGCTCGGTCCAGACGGCACTTATCACAACCCGGGCGGTGGCTACACCTACACCGATGCCGCGGTCTTGCGTGGGCGGTGGCGAAGCGAGGGAGATGGCCGGATCGATTGGGAGCTGTCGGTGCTGATGAAAGTCGATCCCGCGCGCTCCACTCGCGGGATGGACGAACCCACGCTCGCGCCGCTCGCCGACGGTCGCCTGCTCGCGGTCCTGCGCGGCTCCAACAGCAGCAAGCCCGCGCTGCCCGGCCGCCGCTGGGCCGCATTTTCCACCGATGCCGGGCGCACTTGGACGCCGCCCGTGCCGTGGACCTACGCCGACGGCGGCGACTTTTTTTCGCCCAGCTCCTGCTCGCAACTCGTGCCGCACTCCTCCGGTCGGCTTTTCTGGATCGGGAACATCAGCCCGACCAATCCCACCGGCAACCAACCGCGCCACCCGCTCGTCATTGGCGAAGTCGATCTGCAATCCGGCCTCCTGCGTCGCGAAACGGTGCGCACCATCGATGACCGCGGTCTCGGCGACAGCCCGCTGCTCGCCCTCTCCAATTTCTCCGCCCGGGAAGACCGTGCGACCACCGAAATCGTCGTGAACCTCACCCGCCTCTTCGCGCACTCCCCGTCCGATCCGAACCGCGACTGGACGGCGGACGCGCAGCTCTACCGGATTCCGGTGAAGTGAAAATGTGCTGCGATTCTCAAGCGCAACACTTGCGCCGCATCCACCTTGCGCAGACAAGTGCATCATCTTTCATCACCGCAAACCCATGAAGACTCGTCGCGATTTCGTCAGGCTCGCCACGGCCGCAGCGGTCGTCGGCACAGTGCGTTCGTCCTCAGCGGCTGCGCCTGAAGGATCGCGCGCAGATGAACGCGCCTACTGGTCCCGCACCGCCATCAGGCTCGCAGATCCGGTGCTCGGTGCCCTGGCGCAACGCCGACTGAAGGCGACGATGCCGGTCGAGGCGGGCAACTCCGCGGACCGCCCGCTTTACACGCATCTCGAGGCGCTCGGCCGGCTCCTCGCCGGCCTCGCTCCTTGGCTGGAACTTGGCGGAGACGCCACGCCCGAGGGCGCCGAGCGAGCGCGTCTCGCGGCGCTCGCCCGTGCGGGCATTGACGCCGCCACCGATCCGAAATCGCCCGACTTCCTGAACTTTTCGAAAGGCCGCCAGCCGCTCGTCGATGCGGCGTTTCTCGCGCAGGCGATGTTGCGCGCACCTACCGAGCTGTGGAAAAAACTTGAGCCGCGCGTCCAGGCCAACCTCGTGGCCGCGCTCAAATCCTCCCGCCCGATCCCGGCCGGCGAGAACAACTGGAAGCTCTTCGCGACGACGGTCGAGGTGGCGCTCCAGCGTTGCGGCGAAAAACGCGACGAGGCGCGTCTCTTCGAAGGGCTCAGCAAACACCGCGACTGGTATGTCGGCGACGGCTTCTACGGCGACGGCCCCGAGTTTCACTGGGATTACTACAACGCCTTCGTCATCCAGCCCATGCTGCTCGAAGCACTCGACATCGTCGGTGACGAAGCGCCCGAGTGGAAAACATTTCGTGGTAAAGTGCGCGAACGTTTCACGCGCTTCGCCGCGATCCAAGAACGCCTCATTGCGGCTGACGGTTCGTTTCCTGTCATCGGTCGTTCTATCGCGTATCGCTGCGGCGCTTTTCAGGGACTCGCGCTGGCCGCGCTCCGGCACCTGTTGCCCGCCGACGTGACACCGGCGCAGACGCGCGCCGCGCTCACGTCCGTCATACGTCGCACGCTCGAAGCTTCCGGCACTTTCGATTCCAACGGCTGGCTCCGGATTGGCCTCGCCGGCCACCAGCCCGGTCTCGGCGAGACCTACATTTCCACGGGCAGTCTTTATCTGTGCAGCTTCGCGCTCCTTCCCCTCGGCCTTCCGGTGGCCGACGCGTTTTGGAGCACCCCCGCTGCCAGAACGACGTGGGAAAAAGTCTGGTCGGGCGAAAATCTCCCCGCCGACCACGCGATCAAGAGCCCGCGTTGATCACGGCCGCGCGTCCGCCTCCAGCGCACCCAGGGTCACGCGACCGTTCTCCGTTGAGACCGGCCGTCCGGCGAAATCACGCGCCGGATGATTCGGCAGCGCGACACCCGCGCCGATCGCGGGCGAGCCGGCGCGCAGCGCATACGTCGCCGCCGCGGCGGTCAGGCCCTTGCCGGCGGCACCGGCTTTTATCGCGAAGCGCGGATTGGCGGTGAGCTTGTGTGCGTCCGCCGGCTCGCTCTTCGGGTGCAGGCCGAAAAATAAATTGTGATCGTAGCGGTCGTTTTTGCTCTCACCCACCTCGTAAACCGCCTGCGGGCAGTCGTTGACCACGATGTTGTTGAAAAACGAAACTCCGTCCGACCAACCCTGCCATGTCTTGTGGTAGATGATGCGCGGCGGTTCGCCCGCGGCGCGCGGATTGGCCATGTCGCGCTTCGCGTAGAGCGTGTTGTTGTGGATGAGCGCGTTCGTCACCGTGCCCGAGATGCGGATGAGATTTCCCCCGTCGTTCTCGCTGATGTTGTAGCGCACGATCGTGCCGTCGTTGAAACCGTTGACGCGGCCGCCCTGGCTGCAAATCAGCATGAAGCCATAGTCATTGTCGTGGCTGTAGTTGAACTGAAACACGCTGCGCCGGCAGTTGTAGTCGCTGTCGAAACCAGCGGCGTCGCTGTCCCCGGGGTTGTATTTCGTGAAACACGATTCGTTGAACTGGATCAGCGCGTCATCGCAGTGGAAGACAAACATCGCGTTGCCGCTGCCGAGCAGGCCGCATTCGCGGAAATAATTTCGCTCGATGAGCGGCGCCACGCTGCCGCGCACGAGGAGGCCGTTGCGGGCGATGCGTTCGAAGGTGTTGCCGCGAATCACCACCCCGCGGCTCGGAAACCATGTCTTCGGATCGTTTTCGCGGTGGCCCGCCATCCACGAGGAGAGCATGACCATCCCCATCGGCCCGACGTCGCGAATCTGACAGCCCTCGACGAGCAGGTCGTCCCATGCGGTGGGGCGCTCGTTGCCCTCGATCACGGTCACGATGCCGCCGAAGGATTTCGCGACGGTGTCGCCATCGTTGGTGTAGTCGGCCACGGCGTTTACGTCGTGAACGGAGAGATTTTTCAGGTGGATGTGCCGCACCCGGCCGAAATCCTTCGCGCGAATCTCGACCGCGCGGTGCCGCTGCGGCGCGCCGGCGGTGAAGTTGGTGAGCTCAAGGTTTGAGATTTCCCAGCCCTCTTGGTTGGCCAACCCGAGGACCCACGGCACGCGACCGCGGCCATGCAGCGCGGGGGCCGGGCCCTCGCCGAACCGGTCGAGCACGATGGGCGCTTCGGGCGTGCCGGAGCCGAGCGGGTGCAGTTGCACTCCCTCCCACACGCTGCCCGCGCGCAGCAGGATGCGATCGCCGGCCGCGAAAGTCGTGGCGTTTGCCTTGGCGGGCGAGCGCCACGCGCTTTCTGGCGTGCGGCCGTCGCGCGCATCGTCGCCGTTGCGGCTGTCGACGTGGTAGGTCGCGGCGGGCGAGATGCCGATGGTCGCGAACACCAGGAGAAAACAGGAGTGATACTTTGTCATGGAGTGGGATTCGGTCGCACGGGGCGCGTGGCAGAGAGGTGACGATTTCCATTTGGGTCCACGGCTCCAGCGCTACGCTGCGCAACTGATGCGCCGGGCCCGCTACGGTGCCGCAGTCTTCCCGGCGCTCGTCCCGCCGTCGCCCTTGATTTCATCGGCCAGAAGAGCCGGCGCCCAGCTTGCTCCGAACTGCCGCACCGTGCGGCCGGGCCGCCACGTGCTGTCCACCAGCACCGACAGCGGAGTCTCCGGGATGCCGCGTTCGTTGTGGCGCAGCTGCGCCATGACAAGATCGACGGCCGCCGCGCCCACCGCGTGCGGATTTTGATCCACGCTGGCGAACTCCTTTGCCGCCGCGTCCCAATCCAGCGAGACGAGCCCCACGTCACGCGGGCATTGATAACCGGCCTTGGCCAGCCACCCGCGCGCAAAATCTACCGTGCCGATCACCGCCTCGGGGCGATGGCGCTCGAACCACGCGAGGAAATTTTTCTCGGTCCACTCTTTGGGCATCTCCACCGGCACGATGTCGCGCGCCGGCAGATCGTGCTGAAACAGCAGGAAGGCGGAGAGGATGTTGAAGTCGGTCATCTCGTGATAGCGCCGCCGCAACACGAGCCCGATGCGACGGTAGCCGAGCTGCGCCAGCTCGCGCACGGCCAGTTGCACGGAGTCCCGCAGGTGGGCGGCCGCGCGGTTCAGGCGCGGCGTCTTTACTGACACTCCGAGCAACGCGACGGAAAATGCCTTCCAGTCGAACAATTCCTCCGCGCTTCGGCTGGGCACGGGCGCGAGCACCACGCCTCCGATTCCGCGCGCCTGCATGATCTGCGTGAGACGCGGCCCGTTCAGGCCCGGCTCCAGGGCCCAAAATTCGTCCACGCCGAGGCCCAGCTGCCGCGCGCGCTCGACCACACCCTCATGAAAACCGCACAGCGTGGGATGCGTCCGCCACCACGTGGCCGTCTCGTAGGCCGTCACGTAGGCCAGCGTGCCAAGATGCCGGAAGCCACGGCCCGTGCGTGCCTCCGAAAACACCTGGCCGACGAGCGGGTTCATCTCGTAACCGTGGCGCCGCGCGAGCGCCTTGAGGCGGCGGCGCACCCGCGTGGAAATCACCCGATCGTCGTGCAGCGCACGCGACACGGTCGAAGCGGAAACCCCCGCCAGCGCGGCGAGCGCCCGGAGGGAAATACGGCGGGCACGGTTTGGGCGGGTTTTTTTCCTGGGCTCCACGGTGGATCGCGCGGGACGGGGAAGCTGCTGGGGCGTCGCGGGCACGATGGTGAAATAGACCACGCAACAGTTCCGCGATTCAAGCGTTGAAAACCGGGGGAGGCGGGCGTTCATCTCCTGCGACCAATCCAACGCGAGCGATCTGCCCGCGTGATCAAGCTCTCCCATGAAACCCCCTGCGTCTTCCCGCTCCCTCGCGCGCCGTGGCCTCGTCCAGTGCGCCGCGATGCTTATTCTCGCCGCCGCGTCTTTTGCCGTCGCGCAGACCATCCCCGCCACGAAACCCGCTGCGACCAGTGGTGATGACACCGTCACGCTCACGCCCTTCACCGTCAGCACCGACAAGGACACCGGCTTCGCGGCGACGAGTGCGCTCGCCGGCGGCCGCCTCGTCACCGATCTGCGCGACACGCCCGCGGCCTATTCGGTAATCAATCGCGACTTCATCGACGCGCTCAACCTCACCGATCTGCAGTCGGCGCAAAACTGGGCGACGGGCTCCACGTTTCAGTCGGACATCGGCACGAATAACTTCACGACATTCACCGTGCGCTACACCTCGCGTGGCGTCGGGGCCGGCCAGCAGCTGCGGAATTTTTTCCCGGTCAATGGCGACAACGACAGCTACGCGCTCGAGCGCTACGATTTCGGCCGTGGCGCCAACTCCATCCTCTTCGGCAACGGCAGCCTCGGCGGCGTGAGTTCCTCCACCACGAAGCGCGCGCGCACCGACCGCGCGTTCCAGGACGTGAAGCTCACCGCCGGCTCGTGGAACATGAAGCGCGTGACGCTCGATGTGAACCAGCCGATCAATGAAAAACTCGCGGTCCGTGTCGCGGGCGTGTGGCAGGACGGCGACGGCTGGCGGCAGCAGGAATTCGAGAAGCGCAAGGGCGTCTTCCTCACCACGACGTTCAATCCGTTTCGCAACACGCAGATTCGGATCGAGGGCGAGGCGATCGACCGCCAAATCAACCAGCCGATCAACAATCTCCAGGATCAGTTCTCCGGCTGGGATGGCCGGACGACGTTCGCCACGCCAGCTGCACTCAACGGTGCCACGGCTGCGCAGCTCACCGCGCTGCAGGCGCAGGGCATCGGCCGCCGCGGCGCCAACTACAACGTCTTCGATCCCTACAACGGCTTCAACGCGATCAGCAGCTACACTAACGACGCGATCTCGCTCGGCGGCGGCACCACGGCTTCGACGCCCATCGGGGGCTTCGTCTCCGGCACCGCGCCCGCGTTTGGGCTGACCAACACGAATCTCGTCGAGGCGTTTAACGTCCCCGGCAACCGCTTCGACATTGCCGAGGCCAACTCTGGTTTCCGCCGCCCCTCGCGCCGCTTCTCGATCAATCAGGACGGCCCGCTGCTCGAGACCACGTTTCGCGATTTTCAGGTCACGCTCGAGCAGCGCCTGGGCGACTTCTACGTCGAACTCGCGGGCGACATTAACAAAAATTCCAACTACACCAACGGCGAGCAGAACCGCGGCGCGAACTCGACGTTTATCGACCTCAACCGCGTTCTCCCCAACGGCCAGCCGAACGCCCATTACCTCCAAGCCTACGGCGACGGAAATTTCTTCCGCGGCTTCCGTCACTACGACTGGCACAATCTCCGCGCCGCCGTCGCGTGGAAGAAGGACACGCGCTTCGGCAACTTCGCCGTCAACACGATGGTCGGCGAAAACAAGAACCACTACACGCTCTCCTACCAATGGCTCAGCCTGGCGCAGGGCACCGACACCCTCGCGTGGATCAACGGCACCGCCGGCACCGTCAAGGTGCGCCGCTATTGGAACGAGCCGAGCCGCCCCTTCATCGACCTCGCCGGCAAACCGATTCCCTACCTCGATCCCAACACGCGCACCACGACCACGGTCACGCCGCGCTGGGTGATCGATCACACGCGTTTCGACGCCGAGTCGATCAACGACACCAGCTACCGCTACGGCCTCGCCGCGCTCAACGCCAAGTTCTGGAAGGACCGCATCATCCTGCTCGGCGCGGTGCGTCGCGACCGTTACCAGTCCGGTTCGCAGCAGATGGCCGTAAACGGCGACTACCCCACCGACCGCGATCCGCTCAAGCCGCTGATGAAGCCTAACGCGCCGGCCGACTGGTCGTCGCTCACCTACATTCCCGTGAACGCCGCCAGCCAGGCGCAGCCGGCCGAGCCCGCCATCACGCGCCCGCGTCTCGCCGGCGGGGTGCGCGACCCGCGCTACACGCAGTATCGTTTCCAAAACGATTTCAACGCCCCGATCCTCAGCGGCTACGCGAACACGAAGTCTCTCGGCGGGGTTTTCCACCTGCTGAGCTGGCTTAGCCCTTCGGTGAATTACGCCGAGACCTTTAACCCGCAGAAAGCCTACGCGCTGCTCCAAGGCGGCGGCATCGTCCCTCCCACCGTCTCCACCGGCTGGAACTACAGTGCGCGCCTTGAGTTTTTCCAGCGCAAGCTCGACGTCAACTTCACCTATTACACGAGCGAGGAGATCAATAATCCGTTTGGCGTCTCCGGCTTTCCCTTTAACACGCTGCTGCAAGCTACGCCCATCGGCACCACGCAGGACATCAACAAGCGCGGCGTCCCCGTCTTTATCGCGGGCAGCGATCTGCAAACGCGGCAGGCGCAGGGCTACGAGATCGAGGTCACCGCCAATCTGCTCAAGGGCCTGCGCGTGACGGCCAGCGCCTCGCTCGCCTACGTTTACGGCATCAACGGCGCGCAGCTCACGCGCGCCTACGTCGCCGCCAACGCCGCGAATCTCAAGCAAATCACGCAGGACGCCGGCGCCGCCATCGACGCGAACAACCTCGCCACCGTCGATAACACGGTCCCAGCCGACCAGCGCTCGCCCGACGTGCAAGCCGCCGTCGATGCCTACAACCAAATCTATTCTAGCCTCAACAGCCTGAACACCGCGCGGACCACGCAATCGAACCAGCCAATCGTGAAATTTTTCGGGGACTACACCGTGCAGGAAGGCCGCGCGAAGGGCGTGCGCGTCGGGATCGGTGTGCAATACCGCGGTCGCGAAATCCTCGGCAACCGCAACGGCGACACGATGGTCGATCCCGCCAACTCCAATCGCGCAATCCCCGATCCGAGCCGGAACATCAACACTCTGCTCTACTCGCCGAAGGGCGACTACACTGTCACGAGCACTTTCGGCTATCTCTGGAAATTCAACAACCGCCCCGTCCAGCTCCAGCTCGTGATCAACAATCTCCTGAACGACAAATCGGTCTATTGGACGAACTCGACCAATGGTGCCGCCACGAGTGCGTTGCGGCCGCGCGACGGCAACTACGCCTCGCCCGCCCGCGAAAAAGTGCCCGCCGGTTTCGGCCTGAAGACCCCGATCAGCTTCAATCTCTCCGCGGCGTGGCGGATGTGAGGCCAGGGTTCCTTTGGTTTTGGACCACTGCTTTGTTGTAGAGCCGGCCGTTGGCCGGTTGGACCCGGCCATCGGGCCGGGCCTCCAGTCAAAAAGCGATGGGAGGTTGGATATGAGCCCCGCGCGCGACGATTTGCGGCAGCTCCGAGAGGCCGCTGGGGTTACCGCGCGCCGGGCCGTTCCCTGACCGACAGTCGCGGCCATGAGTTCGGGGCCGGAATCCGTTTCGCCCGGAATTTCGCGCTCCCTCCGTTGTTCCTTGAACGAGTCGATTCCTCCGCCTCAGGCTGCGGGCCTGTTTGAATCGCGCCCCGTCACCTCCCCAGCGACGCCAACCGCTCAACCCCAGGAAATTTCAATGAGTTCATCGCTTACCCGCCGTGCGGCCCTGAAAACGTTTGGTCTCGGTGCCGGTTTGTCGGCGCTCGGCTTTGTCGATCGCGGTGCGCGCGCCGCCGAGGATGCCACGGCCAAGGCGAACAAAGGCGCGAAGCCGATCACGATCACCAGGGTCCGCGCGATCACGTGTGCGACGCAGGGCACGATTCGGTTTGTCGTGGTGAAAGTGGAGACGTCGGAGCCGGGGCTCTATGGGTTGGGCTGCGGCACGTTCAACCAACGCCCGCTCACCGTCGTCACGGCAGTGAACGAGTATCTCGATCCCTTTGCGCGCGGCCGGAACGTGGACGACATCGAGGACATCTGGCAGACCGCCTACACCAGTTCCTACTGGCGCAATGGTCCGGTGATGAACAACGCCCTCAGCGGTCTCGACATGGCGCTCTGGGACATCAAGGGCAAGCGCGCCGGCCTCCCGGTGTATCAGTTGATCGGGGGCCGCTCGCGGTTTGCGGTGGACACCTACACGCATTGCGCCGCGGGAGATTTGAAGGTGCTGGCGGAGTTGGTGAAGGCGCGGCAGGCGGAGGGTTTTCGCCACATTCGGATTCAGTTCGGCGGCTACGGCTCCGAGCAGCTCAACACGAAGCCGGATTTTCGCGCCGCGGGCTTCGGGCTGCCGCGCGACAGCCACATGGATTCGCTGCCGTATCTGCAGGTCGTGCCGAAGATGTTCGCGCACATCCGCGAAGCCTGCGGCGAAACGGTCGAGCTGCTGCACGACGTGCACGAACGCATTGAGCCGATCGAGGCGATCCGGCTCTGCAAGGAGCTGGAGAAATACCGGCCCTTCTTCATCGAGGATGCGCTGGCGCCGGAGCAGAACGAGTGGTTCAAACAGCTGCGCGCGGCGACCTCCGTGCCGCTCGCGATGGGCGAGTTGTTCAACAGCCCGCACGAGTGGGTGCCGTTGATCAAGGAGCGGCTGATTGATTTTCTGCGCGTGCATCTCACGCAGGCGGGCGGCTTCACGCCCACGCGCAAACTGGCCGCGCTTGCCGAGTGGTTCGGCGTGCGCAGCGCGTGGCACGGTCCCGGTGACCTGTGCCCGCTCGGGCACGCGGCGTCGCTGCACCTCGACCTCAACATCCACAACTTCGGCATCCAGGAATCGGTGAACTTCAACGCGGCGACGCGGGAGGTTTTTCCCGGCACGCACACGCTGAAGAACGGCTACGCGATTATCAACGACGCGCCCGGCTGGGGCGTGGATTTCGACGAGGAGAAGGCGAAAAAATATCCGCTGCCCGCGCAGCCCGGCTACTGGGAACCCGTGCGGCGACGCGACGGCACGGCGGTCCGGCCCTGAGAGGGCGTTGAATAAAGTCTGTCATTCTGAGCGGAGCGAAGAATCCACTTTGATCTGCGCGGCGTTTTCAGAGGTGCGCATGTCCTGCTGGATTCTTCGCTCCGCTCAGAATGACAAGCATCGGAACCCTTTTTTCGACGCCCTCTGAGAAAGCCTTTACCTGCGCCGCTCCCGTCTGCCAACCTGCGCAGTCGGTTTTACCTCATGCCCCATTTTCTCGATCGTGCTGCGACGGTGGCGTCGCCGGATTTCAACCGTTGGCTCGTGCCGCCCGCCGCGATCGCGGTGCATATGTGCATCGGGCAGGTCTACGGGTTCAGCGTGTTCAACAAGCCGCTCGCGGCGGAAATTTTCAACAAGCCGCTCACCGCGAATCTCGCCGCGGAAATCTCCGACGTGCAGTGGGCCTACTCGATCGCGCTGATCATGCTCGGGCTGTCGGCGGCGGTGTTTGGCAAATGGGTCGAACGCAGCGGGCCGCGGAAAACGATGGTCGCATCGTGGCTGTGCTTTTGCGGCGGGCTGCTGATCGGCGCGCTCGGCGTGCATTTCAAATCGCTCGCGCTTGTGCTGTTTGGCTATGGTTTCGTTGGCGGTATCGGACTGGGGCTCGGCTACATCTCGCCGGTCTCCACGCTCGTGAAATGGTTTCCCGACCGGCCGGGCATGGCGACGGGCATGGCGATCATGGGCTTCGGCGGCGGCGCGCTGATCGGTTCACCGCTGGCGCAGATGCTGATGGATTATTTCAAGTCCGGCGCGGACACCGGGGCGCAGAGCACGCTGATCGCGATGGCGGCGATCTACACGTTCTTCATGCTGTTTGGCGCGACGCTGGTGCGCGTGCCGGCCGAAGGTTGGAAACCCGCCGGCTGGGAGCCGCGCCAAAAATCCGGCGCGATGATCAGCGCGGCGAGCGTGCCCGTGGACACCGCGTGGCGCACGCCGCAGTTTTGGTTTCTCTGGGTCGTGCTCTGCATGAATGTGAGCGCGGGCATCGGCGTGCTCGGGCGCGCGTCGGACATGTTTCAGGATATGTTTCTCGGTGCCGGCGACGCCGAGCAGATCAAGGCCAACGCCGCGATCGGCGCGGGCTTCGCGGGACTGCTTTCGATTTTCAACCTGGGCGGGCGCTTCGTGTGGTCGTCGGTCTCGGACAAGACGGGGCGGAAGCGCGTTTACTGCATCTACTTTATCTTGGGCGCGGCGCTCTACGCGCTGCTGCCGTGGGCGCAGCAGACGCAGAGCAAGGTGCTCTTTGTCGCGCTGACCGCCGTGATCATCAGCATGTATGGCGGCGGCTTCGCGACGATCCCGGCCTACTTGAAGGATATGTTCGGCACCTACCAAGTCGGCGCGATCCACGGGCGGCTCATCACGTCGTGGAGCATGGCCGCGGTGATCGGCCCGCTGTTGATCAACAAACTCTACGCGAGCCGCGTCGCGGCGGGCGTGCCGAAAGCCGAGGCTTACAACGGCACGTTCTACCTCATGTGCGGCTTGCTCGCGCTGGGGCTTGTCGCGAACCTGCTCGTCACCCCGGTGGACGCGAAGCATCACCTCAAGTGACATCGCGTCGTCGCCAAAATTCCTTCCGATGAAACTTCTCTGCTACTGGCTCCTCGTCGCGATTCCGCTCGGGTGGGGCGTCACCAAATCCGTGCAAAAATCCCTGCCGCTTTTCCGCGGCGACGCTAAACCTGCGGCGGTGATAGCAAAATAATTTTTCCCTGTTCATTCGTTTTCCACCAATCCCCATGAAACCCAACATACCCCTGCTCCTTATTGCCGCAGCTGCACTGCTGCCTGTCGTCGGCCACGCGGCCGCCGCCGTCGCTCAACCGGGCGGCAAGATTCCCAGCTCCGTGCCCATCGCACTCGTCAAGGTCGCCGACGGCCTCGTTGATCCCATCCATGTCGCCGCGCCGCACGACGGCTCGGGCCGGCTCTTCGTCTGCGAGCGCCACGGCCTCGTGCGCGTCATCAAGAAGGGTGAACTGCTCGCGAAGCCCGCGCTCGATATCCGCGACAAGACGCTGAGCTCTTTCCTCGAGGAGGGCCTCTACGCGATCGAGTTCCACCCGGACTTCAAATCCAACCACAAGGTTTACATCAGCTACGCCGACCTCTGGTTCAACGGCGCGACAATGCTCATGGAGTTCACGATGTCGGCGAAAAATCCCGACGTGATCGACGAGACGACCGGCCGCGTGATCCTCCAGCTCGATTTCCCCTACTGTAATCACCATGGCGGCAAGATGAAGTTCGGGCCCGACGGTTACCTCTACATCGGCGTCGGCGACGGCGGCTGGGAGGGCGACGTGATCAACGCCGGCCAGGACCTGCACACGCTCCTCGGCAAGATGCTCCGCATCGACGTGAACAAGAGCAGCGCCGATCGCGCCTACGATATTCCGAAGGACAATCCCTTCCTCACGCCGCTCCAACAGATGACGCTCTTCGGCGTCAGCGAGGAGCAGTTCAGCAAAGTGCGCCCGCGCTCGCGCCCGGAAATCTGGGCCTACGGCATTCGCAATCCCTGGACCTTCTCCTTCGACCGCAAGACCGGCGATCTCTACATCGCCGACATCGGGCAGAACCACTGGGAGGAAGTGAATTTCCAACCGGCGTCGAGCAAGGGCGGCGAGAACTACGGCTGGAAATTCATGGGCGGCAGCCACCCGTTTCCGCTCATCCTGAAGAAAGGCCCGGATGGAAAGGAAATGACGGTCGATCCGGTCGGCGCTCCGATCGTCGGCGTGCTCCCCGTCGCGGAATACAGCCACGTCGACCAGGGCATCTGCGTGATCGGCCTCGGCGTCTATCGCGGCAAGGATTATCCCGCGCTCGACGGCACTTATTTCGTGGCCGACTGGGGCACGGGCAAAGTCTGGGGCCTCAAGCGCGACGACGCCGGCAAGTGGCAGATGCAGGAACTCCTCGATCTCGACACGCCACTGCGCCCGACGAGCGGCGGCGAAGACGAGGCGGGCAACGTCTACCTCACGCACGCCACCGCCAACTACGGCGGCCCCGTCGACCCGACGACGAGCGAGCGCGGCGCGCTCTGGAAGATTGTCCCGGCGGACAAAGTGCCCGCCGGTGCGATGACCGCGCCGTTGCAGAAAAAATAAGTTCGGATTCCGTTCAGGACTCAGCCGGCGGCCCCAGCCGCCGGCTTTTTTGTTATTGTCGGCGGGGTGTCTTCACCCCGCGATGGTGTCCGTCCTTGCGTTCCACTTTTCGATGAAACTCGTGAACCCCATAACCGCAGGCGCGGAAAAATCCTGCGCCTTCCGAAGCCCCGAAGGGGCGAAAGTTAATAGCCCAGGGCAACGCCCTGGGAATCGAATCCTTCCGCAGGGCAGAGCCCTGAAAGGGCGAAACTCCATCGTGGTCGCGCCCCTTCAGGGCGCGGAGATATTTCGGACGTGTCTACCCAGGGCGTTGCCCTGGGCTTTCGACTTTCGCCCCGTTGGGGCTCCGAACCACGCCGCATTTCACGGGTATTTCCGTGTGCTGACGCGAGGCTTGAATTTGGGCTTAGTCCTTCTCTCTGCCGCTCTGGCACTGCGCGCCGACGACAAACCCAAGCCCGCCGCGGAACCTCATGCCGCGAACCATGGCGCCCCCGCAGCGCAATCCGGGCTCAAGCAGGAACTGATCGCCGGCCTGACGGAAAAAGATTTCCTGAAGCTCGGCGACAAACCGAAGACGGTGAAAGTGCTCATCGTCGCCACCTGGAGTGGCGACAACTACGGGATGAATTTCAACGGCTACTCCAAGGGTGCCGCGCGCTACACGATTCCCAAGGACTGGACCGTCGAGGTCACGTTCATCAACCCCGGCCCCGTGCCGCACAGTCTGATCGTTATCGACAAGGATGACGTGCGGAAACTCCAGATGCCCGAGCCGTATTTCAAGGGCGCCGTTGTGCCCCGGCACTTGCAGGGAATGAGTTTCGACCAGGCGGCGTTTGCCTTCACCGCGAGCGAAGCCGGCGAGTTCGCCTTTGCCTGCGGTTTCCCCGCCCACTCCGCCAACGGCCACTGGATTTGCCTCGACGTTTCCGCCGCCGCCAAGGTGCCGACGCTGAAATGCGGGGAGCTGCCCGCCATCGAGGCGAAGAAATAGCGGCGGGGCAGCCCGGCGGGTCACTGTCGTTGAATTAAGGTCCGAAACCGCGCCCTATCGCAGGTCAGCTCGCTTGCGAGCGCTCCGGTCCCACGCGGTCAGGGCGCTCGCAAGCGAGCTGGCCTACAAAATCAAATGCCGCTCACTCAACGGCAATGGGCCGGTAGGTGGGGCGAAGGCTTGAAACTATTTCGACACCGACCACGGCGCGGGTGGAGCCGGGATGATTTGAAAGATGACAGTTGACGGGAGCGGTCGATGTAGAAGTCATATAAATGACTGAATCACCCTATGCCATCGCTCCCGTCTTCGCCGTCGCATGACGGCCGGCTGCCGCTCTACCACCGCATCCGCGACACGCTCCATGCGGAGATCACGGCGCACAAGTGGAAGCCGGGCGAGCCGTTGCCGACGGAGGCCGAGCTCGCGAAGAGCCACGGCGCCTCGATCGGCACCGTGCGCAAGGCGGTCGAGTCGCTCGTCGCGGCGGGCGTCGTCGAGCGGTTGCAGGGCAAGGGGACGTTCATCCGTCGGCCGGATTTCCAGTCGTCGCTCTTCCGTTTTTTCCGTTTCGCCGGGGCCGATGGCGCGCCGCGCGTGCCCGAGAGCCGGATTTTGAAACGCGACGAGACGCCGATGCCGGTCACCGTCGCCGCGGCGATGAATCTCACCGTCGGCACGCGCGCAATCCGGCTGCTGCGGCTGCGCTCGTTCGACGGCAAGCCGGTGTTGCTGGAGGAAATCTTTCTGCCCCGCGATCGTTTCAAACCGCTGCTCGAGATCGATCCGTGCGAGTTCGGCGCTCTGCTCTATCCGCTCTACGAACAATACTGCGGCGTGCTCGTGACCTCCGCGCGGGAGACGCTCAGCGCCGAGGCGGCGAGCCCGCGCCATGCTAAACTGCTCGGGCTCGAAACCGGCGCGCCGGTGATCGTGATTGAACGCGTGGCGCTCGCGCTCGATCGGAAGCCGCTCGAGTGGCGGCAGTCGCGCGGCCCGGCGGATCAGTTTCGGTATCACGTCGAGATTCGCTGAACGCCTGCGCGATGTTCCGCTGGTATTGCGAAATCACCCCGCCGGAGCGGAAGACCTTCTGGTCCTGCTTCGGCGGCTGGGCGCTGGACGCGCTCGACGTGCAGATGTTCAGCATCGCGCTCCCGGCGCTGATTGCGGCGTTTCATCTCGATAAGTCGCAAGCGGGTTTGATCGGCAGCGTCACGCTGGTGACCTCGGCGCTCGGTGGGTGGATCGCGGGGGCGCTCTCGGATCGGTATGGGCGGGTGCGGATCTTGCAGCTGACGATTCTGTGGTTCTCGGTGTTCACGTTTCTCTGCGCATTCGCCCAAACGGCGACGCAGCTTTTCATCCTCAAGGGACTCCAAGGGATCGGCTTCGGCGGCGAGTGGGCGGCGGGCGCCGTGCTGATGGCGGAGATGATTCGGCCGGAGCATCGCGGCAAAGTCATGGCGACCGTGCAGAGCGCGTGGGCGGTCGGGTGGGGCGGCTCCGTGCTAATTTACACGGCGCTGGCCTATTGGCTTCCGGCGGAGATCGCGTGGCGCGTGATGTTTGGCGTCGGACTGCTGCCGGCGTTGTTTCTCGTTTATGTGCGACGATCGCTTGCCGAACCGGCGAGAAAAAATCCGCGCCCGGACGCGCCGGCCGCCGCGGCCGCGGGGCTCTTTGGAATTTTTTGCCCGGCGGTGCTGCGCCTCACATTGGTCGGCTCACTCCTCGGCGTTGGCGCGCACGGCGGCTACTACGCGCTGATGACGTGGCTGCCGACTTTCCTGAAGACGGAGCGCCAACTCTCCGTGCTGAGCACGGGCGGTTACCTCGCGGTGATCATCGTGGCGTTTTGGTGCGGCTGCATCGCGAGCTCGCAGCTGATCGACCGCATCGGCCGGCGGCGAAACATCACGCTCTTTGCGGTGTGCTGTGTGATCACCGTCATTGGTTACATTTTCCTTCCGCTCACGAATTCCCAGATGCTCGTGATGGGTTTTCCGCTGGGCTTCTTCGCGGCGGGAATTCCCGCGAGCCTCGGCGCGCTCTTCAACGAACTCTATCCCGCCGGCATTCGCGGCACGGGCGTGGGCTTCTGCTACAACTTCGGGCGCATCGCCTCGGCGGCGTTTCCCTGGCTCGTCGGGCGCATGAGCGAGTCGATGCCGATCGGCCGCGCCATCGGCATTGACGCGGCGCTGGCCTACTCGCTCGTCGTCGTCGCCGTGCTCGCGCTGCCCGAGACGAAGGGCAAGGCCCTCGAAACCGTCGGTGCCCCGTTCTCCACCGCCGCGCGAAAGCCACGATGAACCGCCGCACCTTCACCCGCACGCTCGCCACACTCACCGGCGCGACGGCGCTGCCGAAATTATTTCTCGCCGCCACTCCGCCCAAACCTACGCACCCACTTTCCGCCGTGGACACTCACGCCCATATCTTTCAACGCGGCCTCAACTACGTCCGCACTGCGCGCTACATCCCCGACTACGACGCCACCGCCGCCGACTTCCTGCGGCAGCTCGACGCCCACGCGCTCTCGCATGGCGTGCTCGTGCAGCCGAGTTTTCTCGGCACGGATAACAGCTGCCTCGTCGCCGCGCTGAAGCAGTATCCGGCGCGCCTACGCGGCGTCGTCGTGGTCGAGCCGACGATTTCGCCGGCCGAGCTGCGCGAGTTCGATGCGTCGGGCGTCGTCGGCATCCGCCTGAATCTCGTCGGCCTGCCGATCCCCGATTTCACCGCCGCGCCGTGGCCGAGATTTCTCCGTGACCTCGCGGCGCTATGTTGGTTCGTCGAGGTGCAACGCGAGGCCCGCGACCTCCCGCAAATCATCGACCCGCTCGTCGCTGCGGGGCTCAACGTCGTCGTCGATCACTTCGGCCGGCCTGATCCGGCGCAGGGGGTCGACGACCCGGGGTTCCGTTTCCTGCTGAAAGCCGCCGCCACGCGCCGCGTCTGGCTGAAGCTCTCCGGCTCCTATCGCAGCGGTGCCGATGGTGCCGGCGAAAAAATCGCTGCCGCCGCGATTCCGCTCGCGCGCGCCGCTTTCGGCGTTGATCGCCTGCTCTGGGGCAGCGACTGGCCGCACACGCAGTTTGAAAGCGCGATCCAATACGCCGCCGTCCGCGCCGCGTTCGATCGCTGGATCGCCAGCGCGGCCGAGCGCACGGCGATTCTCAAGACCACGCCGGCCGCGCTCTTTCGCCTCTGAAAAGCTCCGGTCTTCGCGCTCCGTTTTCCTGTTTGTTCGAAACCGCCAGCCGAGATTTCCTACATGAAAACCCAAGCCCTATTCGTCACCGCCCTCCTCCGAGGCGTTGCGCTGACGACCCTTTGCGTCGCCGCGCCGTCGTCGCTCCGCGCGCAGGCCGCCGCCAATCCCGTGCCCGCGGGCGTCGGCATAATTGACTCCGTCGTGAAGCTCGAAAGCGTCAGCGTCTCCGGTTCGCACATCAAGGGCGCGAGCACGTTCACCGCGCCGACGCCTGTCCTCGTCATCGACAGCGCCGCGTTGTCGTTCACCGCGCCGACCAACATGGCTGAGGGCCTGAAACAACTTCCGACGATCGCGCCCGGCGGCGGGCAGACCAACGGCGGCGGCACGGGCAACAGCAGCGCGAATTTTCTCAACCTCCGCGGCCTCGGCGTCACCCGCACGCTGACGCTGCTCGACGGCCGCCGCTTCACGCCCAGCGGCCCGACCGGCCAGATCGATGCGAACCTGATTCCGCAGGGACTCGTAAGCCACGTCGATGTCGTGAACGGCGGCGCGTCGGCCGCCTACGGTTCCGATGCCGTCGGCGGCGTCGTGAATTTCGTCCTCAACAAGGAATTCACCGGCTTCAAGTCCGATGTCGTCGCCGGCCAGTCGCAGAAGGGCGACAATCAGGAGCTCAAGACCGCCGTCACCTACGGCAGCGACTACCTCGACGGCCGCGGCCACTTCATTTTCGGCGGCGAGTGGGCGATCAGCAAGGGCGTGAACGGCGACGCGCGCGACATCCGCCGCCGCGAGCAAAATCAGATTCCCGATCCGACCAACACGACGAAGCTCGTGCGCGCGTTCGACATCCGCTCGCCGTTCACCAGCGGCGGCTTGATCGTCAACGGCGCGGGCGGCACCGCGGCGAACAACGCGCTCATCCGCGGCATCAAGTTCGGACCCGGCGGCACGCAGAGCCCTTACGACTACGGCACGCTCTCGACGACCATCGGCACGACGAACGGTTTCCAGAGTGGCGGCGACGGCTTCCGCCTCGGCACCTCGCAGGAAATCCTGCGCCCGCTCGCGCGGAAGAATTTCTTCGGCCGCACCGATTTTAAGCTCCTCGAAAAACTCACGCTCTTCGTCGAGGGCTCCTACGGCGAGTCGCAGATGGATCAGCAAAACAGCCCGACCACGCACCTGCTCACGATTCAGCGCGACAACGCCTTCCTCGCGCAGGTCGCGCCCGACCTCGTCGCGCGCATGACGTCACTCGGCGTCACGTCGTTTACGATGAACCGTCTTACGCTCGAGCGCGGCCTCACCGAGTCGCACGTCAACGACAAGAACCGCCGCGGCCTCGTTGGCCTTAACGCGAAGCTCGGCGGCTGGAACTGGGAAGTCTCGTATCAGAGAGGCACGAACGACATCAGCATCCCGATCACGAACAACCTTGTCACCGCGCGCATGGCGGTCGCGGCCGACGCGGTGCTCGTCGGCGGCCAGATCGTCCCGCGCTCGCTTGCGGCCAACCCCGGTGCAGTGGCCTTCACTCCCTTTGGTGCCGGCGCGCCCTCCGCCGCGGCGCTCGACTATGTGATGGGCACGACGCAGTTTGCCGAGACCTCCTCGCAAAACGTCGCCGACACGAAAATCTCCGGCGATTTGTTTTCGCTGCCGGCGGGACCGCTGGCCGTCGCGGCCGGCGCGCAGTGGCGCAGCCTGAAGTCGTCGACGACCACCGACGCGCTCTCCATCGCTGGCGGCTACCGGCTCGCCAACAACCTACCGTTCGCCGGCGACTACTCGATCATGGAGGAGTTTGCCGAGACGCAGATTCCTGTCGTGAAGGACTTCGTGTTCGCGAAAAAAATCACGGCGAGCCTCGCCGCGCGGCACACGCACTACTCGACGAGCGGCGATGCCAACGTGTGGAAAGCCGGCGTCGTCTGGCAGCTCAACGCCGACCTGCGGCTGCGCGCCTCGCGTTCGCGCGATATCCGCGCCCCCAACCTCAACGAGCTCTTCTCCACGGGCCGCCAGACCAACGGCAACATCAGCGATAATTTTCCCGGCGGCACCGGCCTCACCTTTCAGGCCGTGCCCAACCTCGCCCTCGGCAATATCAACCTCAAGCCCGAGGTCGCCCACTCCAGCGTCGTCGGCTTCGTTTACCAGCCCTCGTGGCTGAAGGGCGCGAGCTTCGCGGTCGATTTCTACACGACGAAAATTTCCGACGCCATCTTCGTGGCCGGCGGCCAGGACGCCGTGCGCGAGAGCGATCTCAATCCCAACTCGCCGCTGGCCGCTTTCGTCGTGCGCGGCCCGACTGCGGCCAGCTCGCGCGCGGTCATCCGCACCTATACATCGCCCGTGAACCTCAACTCGGAATTTTCCCGCGGTGTGGATTTCGAGATGAGCTACCGCGTGCCGCTCAACTCGTGGTTCGCCAACGCCCAGCCCGGCAGCCTCACGGTGCGGGCCGTCGCCGGCTACATCGACGAATACTCCCGCGTCTCGCCCCTCGCGCCGACGATCAACATCGCCGGCAACGGCCTCGCCAACGCCGCCAGCGGCACCGCCGCGATGCCCCACGTCCGCGGCACGCTCTCGCTCGCGCACTCGCGTAAGGCCTTCTCAAGTTTTCTCCAGCTCCGCTACATCGGCCGCATGACGTGGGACAAGACGCGCACCCTCGGCGTGAACACCGACTTCAACGCCGTCCCTTCCTCCGCGTTTTTCGACGGCCAGCTCGCCTACAAACTCCCGTTTGGGCCGAAACGTTTGGAGACCGAAGTCTACCTCAACATCCAAAACCTCCTCGACAAGGGCCTCGTCTATGCGCCCCGCACAGGCGGCGCGACGCCGCTCCCGACCGACCCGGGTTTGTTCGACCAAGTCGGGCGGATGTTCCGCGTCGGCGTGAGAACCCGCTTCTGACGCGCACCAAGCCCGCAGATTAAAATCATTTAATAATACCTGGCTGGCAGCACCCGCATTTTCCGCCCAACCTTGTCCCGCACAGGCCGTCTACCCGTTTCGCGCCTGCACCCAACCTGAACCCAAGCTTGATGATTTCTATGAAAAATACCCCGTCCCCGCGCTCCCGAGTCACGCGAGCCGGCGTTTGCCTAGCCGCCCTGTGTCTGTCGCTCTCTCCCGCGCTGGCGCAGAAGGCAACCCCGCCGCCTGCTCCCGCTCCTGGCACAGGCAAGGAAGAGGCCGTCATGCTCTCGCCCTTCCAAGTCGCTTCCGATGCGGACAAAGGCTACCAAGCGCTCAATACCCTCAGCGGCACCCGCCTCAATTCGAAGCTTGAGGACCTTGGCGCCTCGATCACCGTCGTCACGAAGCAGCAAATGGAAGACATGGCGCTGCTCGATATCAACGACGTGTTCCGCTACGAAGCCAGCACCGAGGGCACCGACAACTTTACCACGTTTAATCGCAATCGTTCCGGCGGCGTAAACGATCAGGTGCAATCCGATCCGCAGCGTTCCAATCGTGTGCGCGGCATCACCCAGGCCGGCCAAAGTGTGGGCGGCGCGAACACCGCGTGGGGGAATTTCTCGTCGAACAGCAACATTCCCTTCGACCCCTACAACATCGCGGCGATCGAAATTTCCCGCGGCCCCAACTCCAATCTCTTCGGCCTCGGCCAGGCTGCCGGCACCGTGAGTGTGGTGCCTTCGCAGGCCAACCCTAACCGCCAAGTCTACAACGCGGATTTGCGTTTCGACAGCTACGGCGGCCACCGGGAGAGCCTCAACATCAACACGCCGCTGCTCCCCGGTAAGCTCGGCCTGCGCGTGGCCACGGTCAACGAGGCCAAGGGCTACATTCGTAAACCCTCCTCGGAACGGATCGACCGCCAGTTCGCCACCGTGCTCTACCGTCCGTTCAAGAACACTGTGATCCGCGCCTCCGCCGAGCGCTACCACGACGCCTATCGTCGGCCCAACTCCATCACTGCCCGCGACACCACGGCAGAATGGAACGCGGCCGGCCGGCCGACATGGGATCCGACCACCCAGATGGTCACGCTCGCCAACGGCAACCGGTCCGGCCCGTTTGCGGCGGACACCGTGTCTGCGCCCGTCCCGGGCGTCGCGGGCGTCAACGCCACGGTTTCGACGCTGCCCCTCGGATTGATTGGCGGCTATAACGGCTTTTACGCGCACCCGACCGTTTACGTGGACGGTAATTCGATTCGCGAATTCAACGTGATGAAGTCGACCAATCCGCTGGCGACCGGCTTTGCCTCGAATCCGTTCAATACTGCGAACAGCACGCTGCGTTACCTGACGAGCGGCACGTTCATCATGCGCCAGCGCGACGTGCTCGGGCCGGGCGGCCTCCCGCTCTACATCGTCCCGGGGACGACCGACAAATCGATCTACAACTGGGAAAAATACAACGTCGT
>JANXSC010000551.1 GCA_025352845.1 Opitutaceae bacterium | reverse complement strand
CACGCTTTTCCTCACGCGCTTTGTCGTAAGCGAAGCGCGCGCCTACGCGAAGCCCACGCTGACCGCCGCGAGCCGGGTCGGAGCCCCGGATGTCGCGGCCGGCGCCGCAGTCACCCTGAACGCGGCGATCACAGCCGGTTCGGCCGCGGTGCAACGCATCTTCCTCTCTTATGACGATCCGAACGGCGCGCGGATCACGGTCAGCTCCGCGGAAAATTCGTTGCAGGCCATCTTGCCTACGGGCACGCAGTGGACCAACGGTCCGTATGCGCTGCAAAGTATCGGGATTTCCGACGCCGCCGGGCAATCCACGACCTATTTCCGCAACGGCCGGATCGACAGCCAAAACGGGGCGGTGGCGCACGCGATCGATCTCGCAGCGTGCGACTTTACCGTGACGGGCGGTTTCGGCGGGACGTTTGTCTTCCCCGAGATCGGGACGTTCACCCTGCGCAGCACCGAGGCGCGGGTGGGCGACACCATCGCGATCGACTACGCGCTGATTATTCCGGGCGCGCGTCCGCTGAAATCTGTGATGTTCACGCTCAACGGCCCGGTCACGATCGCGCGCGTCACCGCGAATGCGGCGGGCGCGAGCGGCACGGCGACGTTCACCGTGCCCGCGGCGATGGTGAGCGGGCGCTACACGCTCAACCGCATCGATCTCATCGATGTGGGCGATTACCAGACTTTCTACACGAGCAGCGGCACCGCGGGCTACTCTCCCTTTCGCTTGAGGCAGCCCCGCAACCACAGCCTACCGTTTTCCTCCACGTTCTTCACCCTCGATGGCGGGATCGCCCCCATCCCAGTGATTAGCGTGCAACCCAAGGACGAAATCGTGGAGCCAGGCCGCGGCATCGAACTGCGGGCCGTCGTGGTCACGCCGGTGTTCGCAACTACGCAGTGGTATGAAGGCACGGCCGGCGACACGCGGAAACCGATCGCCGGCAGCTCATTTTATCCCGTGACCGAAACCAACTACTGGCTCCGCGCGACCAATGCCTACGGCTCGGCCGACAGCCGGACCGCCACCGTGAGCCCGCGTTTCACGAGCCCGCTGCCGGTGTTTCTCGAGCAACCCGTCTGGCGGGAGAGCTACGGCGGTCCACCCGCCGCCTCGGTCATCGGGCCGGGACCGTTGTCCTACCAGTGGCTCAAGGACGGTCTGCCGGTTGCGGGCGCAACCAGGGCCACCTTAAACTACGATCCCAGAAATACCCCCGGCACGAGCGGCACTTACCAGCTCGTGGTCGCCAACGCCCAGGGCGCCGTGCGTTCGGAGCCGCTGCATATCATCGTCGATGAACCACCCCGACTGCTCGCGCAGTCGCAGAGCCGCACGGTGCGGGAGGGCGACCGGGTTGTCCTCGATGTTTCCGCCACGGGTGGCGAACTTCGCTACCAATGGCTGGAGACCAATTTTTCGGTCTCCGGAGCCTATGGCTCGACCTTCACGATCGACAGCGCCGCGCCGGGGCACACCGGCACGTATCGCGTTTCGGTCAGCAACACCCGCGGATCCGTGACCACCGCGCCCATGACGCTGACGGTGATCGATCACGAGCCGCCGCGGATCGTGCGGCCGGCCGCCGATCTGATCCACGCCGAGGTGAGTGTGCCTTTTGGGATCTCGCTTGAGTTTGAAGGCCGTGCCACCATTTCGGGCGTCGAAGGCCCGCTGCCACCGGGCTTGTCCCTGAGCAGCGAGCGATCGGTTACAGGCACGCCGACGCAGGCCGGAACCTACGCCATCAAGTTCGTCGCGGGCAACCTCGCCGGTTCCATATCGCGCACCGTCACGCTTCAGGTGCTCCCGCAGCCCTACGCGCCGATCATCGTGGTCCAGCCGCGCTCGCAACAGGTCTATGCCGACCAGCGCGTGATGCTCTCCGCCGAGTTCGCGGCGTCGCAGGGTGGCTTCAATCAACTCTACCTCCAATGGAAGAAGGACGGAGTCGCCATGCCTTTCCGGACTGAGCGGGAACTGAATTTTTCCGCGATTCGTCAGGGCGATGCGGGCATCTACACGCTGGAAATACGAAACAACCAGGGCACCACCGTCTCGCAGCCCGCGGTGCTCAGTGTGCTGGCGGCGGTGCCGCCGCCCGCCATCGCGTCGCAACCGCGGAGCGTGCGGGTGCCGCCGGGAGTGACGGTGGTGTTTTCTGTCGCGGCCACCAGCGCCGCACCGCTCTCCTACCAATGGTCGCGCAACGGCGCGCCGGTCGCGGGAGCGACGGCGTCCAGCCTCACGATTCCCGCTGTGGAGGCACCCCAAGGCGGTGCCTATGTCGTCGAGATCAGCCATGCCACCGGCAGCACGCGCAGCGCCGTCGCGACGCTGGAGGTGGACGAGGTCGTGCCCGGTCATCTCACGAATCTTTCGGTGCGCTCCCTGACCGCCGGAGGGGAGCGCACGCTCATAGCCGGCTTTGCCGTCAGTGGTGCCCGCGCCAAGCCCATGCTCCTGCGGGTCGTCGGTCAGGCCTTGGGCCGCTTCGGTCTCAAGGAAGGCCTGCCCGATCCCAAGATGGTCCTCATGAGCGGAGCCCGCAAGCTCGAGGCCAACGACAACTGGTCCAGCGCCTCGGATGCGCGCATCATACCTGCAGTGGCGGGCCGTCTCGGCGCCTTTGCACTGGACCGAAGCTCAACCGACTCGGCGATGACACTCCCGCTCGACGCCGGCAGCTACAGCCTGCCGGCGACCAGCGCATCCCCGTTGAGCGGGCTCGTGCTGATCGAACTGTATGACGCGGACGAGACCTTCGGCCGCGTCTCGGCGCGTCTCGCGAACGTCTCCGCGCGCAGCCAGGTGGGCACGGGTGACGATGTCTTGATCGCCGGCTTCGTGGTGGCGGGGCAGACGTCCTGTCGCCTGCTGGTGCGCGGCATCGGCCCGGGGCTGGCCGCTTTCGGCGTGGGCGGCGCGCTCGCGCGCCCGCGGCTACAGATCTTCAACGGCGCAACCGTGATCACGGAGAACAGCGGTTGGAACGCGCAGGCGGTCGAAAACGCGACTGCGGCGCAGAGCGTTGGCGCGTTCGCGCTCAACCCGGCGAATGCCGACGCGGCCTTGGTGACAGCGTTGAACCCCGGCACCTACACGGTGATTCTCACGGGCCTCGGCGGCACGACCGGCATCGGCCTGATCGAACTCTACGCGCTGCCATGATCACGGCGACTGGCGCGTGCGGGTGGCTCCGGCAGGCACGCGGGCCGCGGCTTCGCCTCAGCCTGTTGGCGGTGCCGCTCGTCGCCACGGCACAAACGCCGTCGGCGATCGACGTGATGAGGATTGAGCTGTTCCGGCAGATTTCCTCCGCCGAGCTGAGGCCGGAGAGCGCACGGCTGGCGGTGACTGTCACTTTTCCCTCGGTGCTGCCCGCGGGCGCGACGGTGCGGATACGCACGCCGCGCGACACCGTGCTGCCACTCGATCGCCAGCCGGACGGATCGTTCGTCGGTAGCCGCACATTCGCGTCGGAGACGGAGCGCGACGCGCAGTTTCCCGAGGGAGTGCAGGCTTTCCTGGTCGGTGCGGGTGGGGCCGATACGACGACGAATTTCGCGGTGTTCAACACGGCGGCGGTGAGTCCTGCGCGGGTGACGAATTTCGCCGAGCTGCAGGCGCTGCCCGGTTCCTCGGCCACCGTGCAATGGACTTCGATCACGGACGCGCGGCGCGGCGATGCGCTCTCGCTCGTCATCGCGCGCGGCGATGGCACCGCGGTCGGGCTGGTGCCGGCTGCACTCGACGCGGAGTCCAGCTTCGCGCCGGTGACGGGCCTGCCGCTTTTTACTGCGCTCACGGGCACGCTCGCTTATGCGCGCACGACCACGACGACGGTGCTGAACGCCGGCGCGACGCGCGCGACCGTGAGGCGCGGGTTCAGCGTGCAGTTTACCCTCCAAGCCAGCCCGGCGCCGCCGGTGATTGCCGCGCAGCCCGCGACGCAAGTCGCCGCCCAGGGGGCTGAGGTGCGCCTTGTCTTCGACGTGCGCAGTCCCGCAGCGCTGACCTACCAATGGAGCAAGGACGGCGTGCCGATCCCCGGTGCAACCAACCGCGAACTGCAACTGCGTAACGTGCAGGTATCCGACGCCGGCCGCTATAGTGCGACCGCCACGGGCAGCACTGGGCAGGTGACCAGCGAGGCGGCACTACTCGCGGTCGCGCCCGCGTTTCGCTTCAAAATCCACGCCGGAACTCCGACGCGGCCGGGCAGCGCCGACGGGCCGGCCAATGTCGGCCGCCTGCAAGGCCCAACCGCTCTCGCGCTTGATCTGGCCGGCAATCTCTACGTGGCCGATACCGGCAATAGCGCGATTCGCCGCGCTAGTCCCGCCGGCGAGTTGGCGACGTTCGCCGGGCTGGTGGGGCCGGGCGGGTTCGCCGACGGACCGTCCGCGACCGCGCGGTTTTCCATTCCGCGGGGCGTGGCCGTGGACGCCGCCGGCAACGTCTTCGTGGCCGACACGGGCAATCACGTGATTCGGCGAATTTCGCCGGCGGGCATGGTGAGCACCTTCGCGGGCGCACCGGGCCAGCCGGAGTCGGTCGATGGACCGGCGGCGCAGGCAAGGTTCCGTTCGCCCTACGGTGTTGCGGTCGATGGCGCCGGCAACGTGTTCGTGGCCGATCTGGGCAACAGCACAATCCGCCGCATCACGCCGGCGGGAGTGGTGAGCACGTTGGCCGGGATGCCCCGGCAGAGTGGATCCGTCGATGGCATCGGAGCGGCGGCGCGCCTCTCGTTTCCCAACGCCATCGCCATCGATCCCGCGGGCGTGCTTTGGGTGACGGAGGAATCCGACGGGGTCTTGCGAAAAATCATGCCGAGCGGTGCTGTCACCACGTTTGCGATCAATCCGAGTTTCAGGGTGTCCAACGGCATCGCCGTCGATGGAACGGGCGCGGTTTATCTCTCCAGCGGCTTCGGTGCCATCCTTCGGCTCACGGCGGAGGGCACTTTCGGCGGCGGCGCGATCCAGCCCTACAAGGATTTCGTCGCCGATCTCACGTCGCTCAATTATTTTTCGCCCATCGGGCTGACCGTGGATCGGCAGGGAGCATTGTTCGTGGCCGATCCGGGAAATGCATGCGTGCTCAAGGCCGACTTTGTCGCCGGCAGCGCCCCGGGGCTCGTCATCGTGTCGGCACCCGTGGCGCAGCAGGTCGTGGCCGGCGGAAGCGTGGCGATGTCGGTCACCGCCACCGGGCCTGGCATCAACTATCAGTGGCGCAAGGACGGTGTGCCGATTCCCGGTGCGACCGCGGCCCAGTTTTTTTTGTCGCGCGCCGCTGCGGCGGACGCCGGCGGATATTCGGTCGTCGTCGGCAACGGTGCCGGAGCGATCATCTCGGCAATGGCGTCTCTCACGGTCGTGCCGGCGGAAGCGGGCGGCGCGGGCCGACTCGTTAACCTGTCCGTGCGCACGCGCGCCGGCACGGGCGCGGCCACGTTGATCGTTGGCTTGACGGTCGGGGGCGCCGGGGCGCGGCCGCTGTTGGTGCGTGGCATCGGCCCGGCGCTGGCGTCGTTCGGGATCGGCGGCTTTCTGGGCGATCCAAACCTCACGATCTACCGCGGCTCACAGGTGATCTCGGACAACGACAACTGGGGTGGAGCGCCCGCACTGATCGCGGCGTTTTCCGCAGTCGGGGCGTTTCCTTTGGCACCCGCTTCCCTCGACGCCGCGGTCATGGGCTCGTTTTCCGTCGGCAGTTATTCCGTGCAGGTGGAGGGGCGGGGCTCCGCCTCCGGTGTCGCGCTCGCGGAAATCTACGAGGCGCCCGGCGGCTCAGAAGCCGCGGGGGCGCGACTCATCAATGTCTCCGCGCGCGCTGCGGTCGGCACCGGCGCCGATGTCTTAATCGCGGGCTTCGCCATCGCCGGTCCTTCCAGCCGCTCGGTGATTATCCGGGCGGTGGGGCCGACGCTGGCCGCTTTTGGCGTGAACGGAGCGCTGGAGGATCCGACGCTGCGCATCTTCGCCAACGGCGTAGTGATCGCGGCGAACGATAACTGGAATCGTGAGCCCGCATTGACGGCGGCTTTTTCGGCGGTTGGGGCGTTCCCTCTGAGTTCGAGTAGGGATGCCGCGCTGCTAATCACGCTGCCGCCCGGCAGCTACTCCGCGCAGGTGGCGGGTGTTGGCGAAACGACGGGCGTGGCGCTGGTCGAGGTTTACGAGGTGCCGTAGCCTCGAGCGCCAGCGACTGGACGTTCCTCGGCGCGCGCGCCTACAAAAGCACCAGGTCGTTGCGGTGGACGACTTCGAGGCGTTTGCGCGCGGGGTGGAGGGCGGCGACGGCGTCGCCTTTTTTTTCGGCGCCCCGCCGGCACGATCATCGTCAACGAATGCGCTGTGCCCGTCCTCCGCGAACAGGGCCGCAGCCTGCTCGCCGTCGGCGTCACGCGCGCGAGGGGCGAGTTTGCCGCCGGCGACATCGTGAATATCGCCGGC
>JANXSC010000483.1 GCA_025352845.1 Opitutaceae bacterium | reverse complement strand
GCACCGGCGCGATGCCGCCGGCGCGCGCGAACTCATTGCGCAGGCCGAGGGGTTTTTCGTGGGCGGTGGCGAGCTGCCCGGTGCGCGCCAGTTTGGCAAGCAGCACGAACGTCTCGCCACCGCCCACGAAAAACCCCTCGGCCTGCGCAATGAGTTCGCGCGCGCCGGCGGCATCGCGCCGGTGCAATGATTCCGCCTTCGTCGTTTCGCCGAGCAAATGGGCGAACGCCTTCTGCAACCGCGCCTCCATCCGATCGCAGTCGGCGGGATGCGACGCATGGAGCACGAGCACGACGCGCCGGCAGCCCGCGTAGTGTTCGCGCATCGCGGCCAGGGTGCTGTCGGCAAAGTGATCGCCGTTCATCATGGCGCCGCCACTCACCAGCACGGAGGCGCGCGGGGACGTTTGCCACGAGGGTGCCACGCGCGCAACGCACCCGCCAAACAGCAGGCCGATTAAGAAAATCGCCGCCAGCTTCGTGCGCATCGGGCTCAGCTTCCGGCGGTGAGCACGGCCTTGAGCACAAGCAGGACGACGCCCACGAGCGCGCAGCAACAGATGAAGCCGACCGCGTCGACCTTGTTCCACTTCGTGAACTCCCAATTCGACCGCGGGAAAAGCTTCTCATCATCAAAGCGCGTCGGGTTGGCGTAGCTCGCCGCCAGCGCGCGTTCGTCCTCCTCGGGCGTGGCGGCCACCGGCGTTTTTAGCCGCGCGTAGAACCGGCCCACGCGTCCCGGATCTGTCGGTGGCGTGAGCAGGCTCATCACAACCACGAGCACGACGGGGATGAGAAAATCCACGAGATAACGCGTCGTCAGCAGATGCGCCGAGGTGAACCCCGCGACATCGCAGCCCAGCACCGAGAGCAGCCACACCTCGGGCCGGAAGAGCCCCTTGCCGGTCTTGGGCGAATTCAAATCCTTGGGATCGACACGCACGATCCCGTCCTCGAAGAAGAGTGCCACCGGTTCGATCCGGCGGGTTTTCGCGATCGTCGTTCCCTCTTTCGCTGCCAGGCCGGCGGCGACGTCCGCCGCAGTGGCGGCGACTTGCGAGGTCACGACGCGCTCGCGGGTGAGCTGCGTAAGCGCAGCCGATCGCGCGAGTGCCGGAATTGCCGGCACCACCGCCGGTGCGACGGCGATGAGGAGCAGCGTCACCACCACCTGCACGACCACGGCGCGCTGCGTCACGCGCCGCCAGAGGAAGAGCAGCGTGATCGGCACGCCCCAGACGAGCAGCAGCACGATCGCGAATTTCTGGATGGCGATGATGCTGTTGAGAAACAGCCCCACGAGCACACCCGCGCCGAGCAGCGCGGGCACCGCGAGTCGTGCGATCAGGACATAGTGCCGCTCGGAGCGGCCGGGCAGGAGCGGCTCGTAGAGGTTTTTCACCACGAGTCCCGAAAGCACGACCGACTGCGCGCCGAGCAGCGCGATTTTCCCGCCGAGAATCCCCGTGATCATCAGTCCGATCAACCCGACCGGCAGCAGCTCGCGCGTCATCAGACCCCACGCCTGATCCGGATCGGAGAGGCTCGGCCCGAACAACGCGATCGCGATCAGGCCGCAGAAGGCCCACGCGATCGTGACGAAACGCTTGCTGAAACCGCCGGTCACGGAGCCGAGGCGCGCGGCATATTCGTCCTTCGCCGAACCGTAGATCGCCATGTTGGCCTGCGTGCCGCCGATGCCGATGAGCTGCACGAGCAGCAGCGCGCCGATGGAATACCACGTGTATTCCGAGGCCGCATCGCCGCCGAAGAGATTAAACATCACCGCGGGCACCTTCGCGTGCAGCGCCTCCAGCCCGCCGATACGTGCGAGCCCGAATGGGATCAGAATCACCGAGATCAGCACGACGAGCAGCGCCTGGATCGCATCGACCACGGCCGAGGCCTTGAGTCCGCCGAGCATGATGAACACCGCGACGAGTCCCGTGGACACGAGGTAGAACGTCACCGGCTTCAAGTAAGAGACATAGGGTTGGAGCTGCCCGCGCTTGTAGGTGTCGCCGAGCTCCTCGTAGCGCTTCGCCGCGTCGCCCGCGAGCGGCACCGCCTGCCGCTGCTGCCGCAGCGCCGCGAATTCGTGATAGTCGGCCACACTCTGCTTTTCCGTCGCCGTGTAGCTGGCGGCATCCTTCACCATCAGCGGCTGGAGCGTCTTGAGCGCGACGACGTTGCCGCCCGCGATCACGCCGACGACCGCGACCATCAACATCGTGACCGCGTAGAGCGTGGCAAGGAAGCGGCTGCCAAAGCGCTCCTGAAAGAGATCCGCCATCGTCGTGAGCCGCACGCGCCGGAACCACACCCCCATGAACCAATAGTAGGGCGTGAGAAACAGCGTGATGAGCGCCAGCCACACACCGCCCGCACCCTGCCGGTAAACCGAACTCGCGGTCGTCGCCGCCTGACCGGGATCGGTCATGTTGCCGAAGCTCAGGAAAAACTGGAGCCACTTGCCGAGGGAGCGCCCGCCGAGGAAGAAATCCTTCTCGCCCTTCACCGCGTGGGAAAATTTCTTTCCGATGGAGAGAACGACCACAATGTAGCCGATCAAGATAAGGACGTCGATCCAGTGGAGGCCGAA
>JANXSC010000425.1 GCA_025352845.1 Opitutaceae bacterium | reverse complement strand
GGAGCTGCGCGAGCGTGTCGGTGCGGAGCGGACACTTATTCGTCAGCACGATCGCGGCATCGCGCGCGCGGGCGACGATGTCGGTCGCGGGGGTGCGCTCATGGATCGTGCAGACGCCGAGGGCGCGCAACGGATCCCAGTTCAGGTCGCCGGGGTTGAGGGTGTGGCCGTCGAGGACGACGATGTTCATGCGGGTGGAAGCGTGGGCGCGCGGGGCAGGAGCGGGCGAGGATCAAAAGCGACTGCGAAGTATGCCTCGCGTCCGACCGGCTGCCGGTCGCGAAAGTGGGCAGGACCCGGGCTGACGCTGTCCGGAGGTGGAAAATGGGCGGCATACCGTCGGAAAAAATTCAGTTGGCACGTAACGGAAACCTGATCCCGCGCAGTCTTGCACGGGGTGGAGGATTGCGTTCTCCGCATTTCAACCCCGCGCCCATGTTTTCCTTCGATCATCCTTTCCTGTGTCGATTCGCCCGCGTCCTCGGGGTTTCCGTTCTTGTTCTCGGTTGTCTTGTTGGAAACTCGCTGCACGCGGCCGACGATCCGCGGCGCGCCTTCGATCTTCCGGCCGGTCCGGCGGAGACCACGCTCCGTGTGTTCTCGGAACAGGCGGGCGTGCAGTTTATTTTCTCCGCCGCCAGCGTCGGTGGCGTGCGCACGCCCGCGGTCAAGGGCGAGTTCACGGCGCGCGACGCCCTCGACCGGTTGCTCGCCGGCACGGAGCTGCACGCGGTGCGCGACGAAAAAACCGGCGCGCTCACCGTCGGCCGCGTCGTCGCGGGTGCCGCCGCCGTCGCCGGCCACGGCATGATCGAGGGCCGCGTGTTCAATCCCGGCACGGGCGAGTATCTGGAGTTCGTCCGCCTCACCGCGGCGGGGGCCTCGCTCGAGACGTTCACCGATTCCTCGGGCGGGTTTCGGCTGACCAACGTGCCCGCCGGCGCGGTGAAGGTGACGGCGTTTCGCACGGGCCTGGCGGCGCAGACGGTCACGGTCGTGGTCTCGAGCGGCCAGGTGACGCGGCAAAACATCGAGCTCAGTTATCTCCGTCCCGGCGCGGCGCGCGAGGCCGCGATCAAGCTCGATCAGTTTGTCGTCACCACCTCGAAGCAGATGGACGGCGCGGCGATCGCGATCAACACGCAGCGCTTTGCGCCGAACACGATGAACGTCGTCGCCGCCAACGAATTCGGCCCCGTCGCCGACGGCGGCGTGGGCGAGGTGCTCAAGTCCGTGCCCGGCGTGGCCATCGCGCGGGGCGGTTTTGGCGACGCCTACCAGGTGTCCATCAACGGCGTGCCGCCGCGCAACGTCCCGATCACAATTGGCGGCATCAGCCTGGCGAATTCCGCCTCGGGCCTCAACCGCTTCACCGGGATGCAGCAGGTCTCGATCAACAATTTCTCGCGCATCGAGATCGTTTACACACCGACGCCGGAGACGAGCGCCGCCGCGCTCGCGGGCACGGTGAACATGGTTCCGCTCAGCGCCTTCGAGCGCTCGAAGCCGGTCGTGAACCTCAACGTCTCGCTGATGATGCGCGACAACGACCGCACGTTCCGCCGCACGCCCGGCCCGCTCCACGAGCCGGCGCGCAAGATCCAGCCCGGCTCCGATTTCTCGGCCATCGTGCCCGTCAACGATCGGTTTGGCTTCACGTTTTCCGGCAGCGCCTCCGCGCTCAACACCAACGCCGACTTCTCCCAGAACACCTGGGCGGGCGCCGGCGCGGCGACCAACGGCGCCGCGCTCCCCGACACGACTCCGGACAGGCCCTACCTCACCGGCTATCAGTATCGCGACCGCCCCGTCTTCTCGAAGCGCATCACGCTCGGCGCGACGGCCGACTACAAGCTCAGCCGCAACGACCGGCTCTCGCTCTCGGTGCAGTATGGTTTCTCGGATGCGCAGGCCTACCAGCGCGCCGTGAATTTCGCGATCGGCGGCGTCGCGCCCGGCAACTTCACGACGCGCTCCACGCACGGCAGCGCCGGCGCCGGCACGCTCCAAATCCTAAACAACTACACGAAGCTCGGCGGCCCGGTGATCACGCCCGCGCTCACCTATCGGCACGACGGCCCGGTGTGGAAGGCGGAGGCCGCGGCGGGCTTCTCGCGCTCCGGCCGGTTCAACCAGAACATCGATCAGGGCGCGTTCAGCGCCGCGACCGCGCAGCGCACCAACGTCACGATCGCGTTCGACGACATTTTCTACCTGCGCCCCGGCCGCATCGCCGTGACCGACGGCACCACGGGCGCGCCGGTCGATCCGTTCAGTCTCGCCACCTACACGCTCACCACCTCGACCGGCGTGCTGCTGAAGGCGCAGACGTATAAGCGGACCCTGTTCGGCAACCTCCGCCGCGAGTTCTTCGAGCGCATCCCGCTCACGGTGAAAGCCGGCTTCGATCTGCGCGACGAGCGGTTCGACACGCGCACGTTCAGCCCGACCTACACCTTTGTCGGTGCAGACGGACGCGCCAACACCACGGACGACAACGCCTCTGTCGTGCTCGACGAGAGCTTCTCGCAGCGCATCCCGCCCTTCGGGTTTCCGCGGACCGATGCGCTGAGCAACCAGGAGCTCTTCTCGCTCTACCGCGCGAAGCCGGCGTATTTCACGACGAGCGATGCCACGACGCACACCGCCACGGTGCAGAATTCCAAATATGCGCAGGAGCTGGTCTCGGCCGCCTTCGTGCGCGCCGACGTGCAGTTTTTCGACCGCCGGCTGAAGCTCGTGGGCGGCCTCCGCGCCGAGCAGACCAACGCGAAGGGCGAGGGCCCGCTCAGCGATGCGACGCGAAATTTCCAGCGCGACGCCGCCGGAAAATTTATCCTCGGTGCCAACGGCCGGCCGCTGTCCCGGACCACCGACGCGCTCGCCTCCGTGCAACTGACAAACATCGATCGCGGGCTGCGCGCCGAGAAGGAATACCTGCGCTGGTTCCCGAGCGTCAACGCGAGCTACCACCTCCGCGACAACCTCATCGCTCGCGCCGGCTACTACTGGTCCATCGGCCGGCCCGACTACAACCAATACGCCGGCGGCCTGACGCTGCCCGACCTCAGCTCCCCGGCCTCCGGCACGAACCGCACCGTCGTGAACAACATCGGCGTGAAGGCGTGGACGGCGAAGACGGTGAAGGCGTCGCTCGAATATTATTTCGAGCGCGTCGGGCTGATCTCGGTCAGCGCGTATCAGCGCAACATCCGGGATTTCTTCGGCTCCACGGTCTTCACGCCGACCGCGGAGTTTCTCCAACTCTACGGCCTCGATCCGGCCACCTACGGCGGCTACGACGTGGCGACGCAATTCAACCTGACGCGGCCCGTGCGCATGAGCGGCGTCGATGTGAACTACAAGCAGGCGCTCACGTTTTTGCCCGCGTGGGCGCGCGGCGTGCAGGTCTTTGCCAACGTCGGCGCGCAGCACCTTACCGGCGACGACTCGGGCAGCTTCGCCGGCTACATCCCCCGCCTCGTCAACGGCGGCGTGAGCCTTACGCGCGAGCGCTACAACGTCCGCGTGAACTGGAACTATGCCGGCCGCGCGCGCCAGAGCATCGTCGCCGCCGGCCGCGGCATCGAGCCCGGCACCTATACGTGGGGTTCGAAGCGCCTGATCGTCGACCTCAGCGCCGAGTGGCGCTTCTACAAAACGACGGCCGCGTTCATCAACCTCTCGAACCTCGGCGACGCGCCGATCGACCTCGAGATCGCCGGGCCGAACACGCCGGCGCACGCGCAGTTCCGCACGCGCACCAGCTACGGCGCGCAGTGGACGTTCGGGCTCAAGTCCACGTTTTGAGTCCGGCGTGACCGCACATTTCTCGTGATCGCCATCCGGTTTCCTGTCTCGGGCTGCTTGATTACGCGGCAAACCCCGGCTCCGACCGTCGCCGACCACCCGACTCCCCACTGAGATGTTCTCCCTCGCAACCACCTGGCCCGACGGGGCGGCGGTTTTTCAACCGCCGCCGATGCGTCGCTTCGCTGGGAATTTGATTCGACAAGGAATTCACAGGTGCAGAATCGCGGGTGCGTGTCCCGTTGGCTTTCGCCGCGCCTTCCCCGTGAACCCCTTCCCTTCGAAATCCCTCGACCGCACCGATCAGGCGCGCTGGTTTGCCGAGGAGGTGCAGCCGCACGAGGCGCCGCTGCGCTCCTACCTGCGCCGTTCGCTGCCCTCGCTCGCCGACGTGGACGATCTCGTGCAGGAGTGTTTCGCGCGCATCCTGCGCGCGCGCCGCACCGCGACCGTGCGCGCGCCGAAGCCGCTCCTCTTCGCGATCGCGCGCAACGCCGTGCGCGATTTTATCCAGCGCCGGGGCCGCGCCGAACTCGTGCCCGTGACGGACCACGCCGCGCTGCCCGCGCTCGACGCCGGCTCCGATGTCGTCGAGTTTGTCTGCCGGCGGCAGGAGCTGGCGCTGCTGGCGGAGGCGATTCGCGCGCTGCCCGAGCGCTGCCGCGAAGTGCTGCTGCTCCGCAAAATCAAGGGCCTCCCGCAAAGGGAAATCGCCGCGCTGCTCGGCATCGCCGAGCACACGGTCGAGGCGCTCGCCGCCAAGGGCACGCGGCGCTGTGCGGATTTTCTGCGCGCCCGCGGCGTCGGCCCGCGCTCGTAGGGCGTGTTTGCACCATGCCAATTTCACCTTCTTCGGTTCGCGTCGGCCAGCGCGCTGGCCGACCGCAAACCGAATTTGCCCACACGCCCTAGTCATGTCGCCTGACTCTCACGCCGAGGATCCGGTGCCGCCGGCCGCACCCGCGCCGATCGCGCGCGCGGCGGCCGACTGGGTCGTGCGCCGCGATCACGGGTTCGGTGCGGCGGAGGAAAAAAAACTGGCCGCGTGGTGCGCGGCGGACCGCCGGCACGCCGCGGAGTTCGCGCGCCTCGGCGGCGCGTGGCGCACGCTCGATCAACTGGCCGCCGTCGAGGGCATGACGGCGCTGGCTGACGACGTATTCGCGCGGGCGCGCGCCCGGCGGGCGCGCCGGCGCACGCGCGGATTCGCCTTCGGAGCGGCCGCCGCCGCGGCCGTTGCGTTGATGTTTTTTTCCGGGCGACCCGGGACTTCGCCCGCATCGCGCGTCCCGCTCGCGGCGGTGCCCACGGCGGTGCAGGTGCTCGACAGCACCGCGCGCCGCCTGACGCTGCCCGACGGCTCGGTCGCGACGCTTAACGGCGACAGCCAGATCGAAACCGACTTCACGCCCGGCGAGCGCCGCGTGCGGCTCGTGCGGGGCGAGGCCCATTTTACGGTGGCGAAAAATTCCGCACGCCCGTTTCTTGTCGCCGTGGGCGCGGTGATGGTGCGCGCGGTCGGCACGGCGTTCAACGTCCGGCTCGGCGGCGATGCCGTGGAGGTGCTTGTCACCGAGGGGAAAATCCGGATCGACCGCCCGGCCGCCGCCGCCACTCCGGGCCCCATCGCCCCGGAATTGGAAACGCTCGCTCCTTCGCTCGTCGCCGGCCAGCGCGCGATCATCGCGGCGGCGGCGGATGTCTCGGCCCCCATCGCGATCGGCGCGCTCGCGCCGGCCGAGATCGACGCGGCGCTCGGCTGGCAGGGCACGCGCCTCGTGTTCAACAACACGCCGCTGGACGAGGTCGTCGCGGCCTTCAACCGCCACAATGCGCACCAGCTCGCGCTCGCCGATCCCGTGCTGCGCCAGCGCACGCTCACGGGTGTGATCCGCGCCGACAACCTCGAGGGCTTCCTGCGGCTGCTCGAGGCGGGCGTGGGCGTGCGGGCCGAAACCCACTCCTCCGGACTGACCCGTTTGATGGCGATCAGATGAAATGGCCGGGGTGTTCGCCCGCGGAGAAAACGTGTCCAATCTGCGGTGGTTTTGCGGTCTTAAGGTAAGTTTCCCCCGCCCCATGCCCGCCCCGACCGATCCCGCCAGCGATGCCACCGCGCCCTACGAGGATTTCGTGCGCCTCCTCGTCGCGCACGAACCGCACCTGCGCGGGTTCCTGCGCGTGCTCCTCCCGGCGTGGGACGATGTCGATGAGGTCATGCAGCAGACCAGCCTTGTCGCGTGGCGGAAATTTTCGCAGTTCGAGCGCGGGACAAACTTCATGGCGTGGGCGGCGGCCATCGCGCGGTTCGAGGCGCTCAAGCACCTGCGCGCGCGCAGCCGCGACCGGCTCGTGTTTTCCCCGGAGGTGCTTGACCTCATCGCCGACGAGGCCGCCGCCGAGCCCGAGGCCCTCGCCCGCGAACGCGCCGCGCTCGAAGGCTGCCTCGGCAAACTCGACGACGCGTCGCGCGAACTCCTCCGGCTCTCCTACCAACCCGGCGTGAAATTCCACGAGGTTGCCGCGCAGGCCGGCAAGAGCGTGCAGGGCTACTATAAAACCATCCAGCGCCTGCGCGCCCGCCTGCTCGATTGCATCCGCGCCGAACTAAAGGAGGACATCGCATGAGCCAACTGCCCGCCGCCGAACTCGCCCGCCTGATCGAGGCGCAACTCCACGGCACGCCCACGCCCGCCGAGACCGCGGCGCTCGAATCCGCGCTGCGCAACGATCCAGCCGCGCGCCGCGCTTGGCGGCGCGCCGCCGCCCTCGACTCCGCGCTGCGCGACTGGGCCGGGCGCGACGATGCGCTGACGCAGGCCTGGCAGACGGGGGCGCCGACCGTGCCGGCCCGTCGCCCGCAGCGCTCGTGGCGCTCGACGCTCGTGGCGATCGCCGCCGCGGTGATCGCGCTGCTCGGCGCGGGCGCGGGTTATTTCGCTTCGCCCGCCGCGCCGTCCGCCTCCGCCCGCGCCGAGCAGACGGACCGCGGTCTCGCCGTGCTCGCGCAAGCCGTCGATGCCGAGTGGGCGGGCGAGACGGCCACCGTGCGGCGCGGCGACTCGCTGCGCGCCGGCCCGCTCGTGCTCAAGCGCGGCGTGGCGCAGATCGAATTTTTCAGCGGCGCGGTGCTGCTGCTTGAGGGCCCCGCCGAACTCGAACTCGTCTCGCCGTGGCGCGCCATCTGCCGCCACGGCAAGGCCCGCGTGCGCGTGCCCCCGGCCGCGCGCGGCTTCGAGCTGCTCACGCCCGGGATGAAGCTCGTGGACCTCGGCACCGAGTTCGGCGTCGAGGTGGATCGCGCCACCGCGGGCGCACGCGTGCAGGTGTTTTCCGGCGAGGTCGTGGCCCATCCCGATCACGGCGCGCAACTCAACCTCACCGGGGGCCAGGGCCTCGAGCAGCGCGGCGCGACCGTGGCCCGCCTCGCTTCCGTCCGGTCGCAGGATTTTCCGAGTGTCGACCGCCTGCGCGATTTGGGCCGCGAACGGGATCGCTCGCGTTACGAACGGTGGCGCGAGTTTTCCGCCGCCCAGCGCCGCGATCCGCGGCTGCTCGCCTACTACGCGATGGAGCCCGCCGAGACCGCCGGCCGCCTCGTGCGCAACGCCGCGCTGCCCGCCGATCCCTCGCGCGACGGTGGCGCGGTCGGCGCGCAGTGGACACAGGGCCGTTGGGCGGAGAAACCGGCGCTGGAGTTCAAGCGCCCCGGCGATCGCGTGCGCCTCCAGATCGACGGACAGTTTCAAGCCGTGACGCTCGCCTGCTGGGTTCGTGTGGACGGCCTCGACCGCCAATTGAACGCGTTGCTGCTCACCGACGGCTTCGAGCCGGGCGAACCCCACTGGCAGATTTATCGCAACGGCCAGGTCCGGTTCGCGATCGCCTACGAGGATGGCGACCGGAAGCTACGGCGTTTCGTTTATGAATCGCCCCCGCTCTTCGAGCAAAAATCCACCGGGCGCTGGCGGCACCTCGCCGTCACCTACGATCGCGCCACCGGCGAGGGCATTCATTATGCGGACGGCGCCGAGGTGAGCCGCCTGATTCCGGCCGGGCACCAGCCGAGTCATCCGATTACGTTTGGCGCGGCGGAGATCGGCAACTGGGGCCTGCCGCTCGAGATTTACGGTTTTCCGATCCGCAATCTCAACGGTCGCATCGACGAATTTTCCATCCACTCGGCGGTCCTCGGCGCCGACGAGATCCGCGCGATGTATGAGGCCGGCCGGCCGGAGTAGCTCGCCCCACCTCCGCCGGTCCGCACGGCCGCAGTTCTTACCCCACCTCAAATGAAAATCCCACGCCTCCGTCTGCTCGCGTCCATGCTGCTTGCGCTAGCCGGTCACGTTTCAGTCCACGCGCAATCCTCCGCCACCGGCACCGTCGAGGGCCGCGTCTTCAATCCCGCCACCGGTGAATACCTCGAGCTGGCCCGCATCACCGTCGAGGGCACGGCGCTCGAGACGTTCACCGACGCCACCGGCCGCTACCGCCTCGGCAATGTCCCCGCCGGCACCGCGCGCGTGCAGGCGTTTCGCACCGGCGTCGCCGCGCAGACCCTGCCCGTGATCGTCGCTGAGGGCGAGACGGCGCTGGTGGATTTCAGCTTGGGTGCGCCCCGGCGCGCGCCCGCCGCCGGCGAGGCGATCAAGCTCGGCGAGTTCGTCGTCGCCTCGACGAAGGAGATGGGCAACGCCGTCGTCGCAATCAACACGCAGCGTTTTGCGGCCAACCAGATGCACGTGGTCGCGGCCGACGAGTTCGGCGGCGCGGCCGAGAGCAAGGTCGGCGAGGTGCTGAAATCCCTGCCCGGCGTCTCCATGACGCTCGGCGGCGGCGGCGAGCCGTTTCAGGTTTCGCTCGACGGCGTGCCGGCGGAAAACGTCCCGGTTACCGTCGGCGGCTTCAGCCTCGCGACGTCGGGCGCGGGCACGGTCCGCACCGTCGGCCTGCACCAGATCGCGATCAACACCATCTCGCGCATCGAGGTGCTCAATACGCCCACGCCCGAGAGCAGCGGCGCCGCGCTCGCGGGCTCGGTGAATCTGGTGCCGCTGAACGCCTTCGAGCGCGCGAAGCCTTTCTACAGCTTCAGCGCCCTCGTCTCGATGCGCGACGATGAGCGCAGCCTGCACCGCACGCCTGGCCCCACGCGCGAGCCGACCTTGAAAATCCGGCCCGGCTTCGAGTTCACTGGCATCGTGCCCGTCAACAAACGCTTCGGGTTTACGATCTCGGCGGGCGCGTCCACGCTTTATCGCGTGCAGAATCTCTCGCAGAGCTCGTGGCGCGGCGTCGGCGCCGTCACCAACGGCGTCGCTTTTCCCGATACCACAGCCGACAAGCCCTACCTCACCGACTACGCCGTGCGCGACGGCGGCGCGCTAGTCACGGCCGCCAACCTCGGCGCGACGCTCGATTTTCAACTGGGTCCCCGCGATCAGCTCTCCGTTTCGCTGCAATGGGCGTTCTCCGATTTCGCACTCACGCAACGCGTGCTGAATTTCTTCGTGAACCGCGTCGCACCGGGAAATTTTTCGCCCACCTCCACCCGCGGTTTCGCCGGTGCCGGCGAGGTGCGAATCAACAACACGATCAACGGCCTCGGCGGCAATCTCTACATGCCGTCGTTCACCTACCGCCACAACGGCCCGATCTGGCAGTCCGAGGCGGGCGCTGGCGTCTCGCAGTCGATGCGCTGGCGCAAGGACGCGACCAACGGGAATTTTTTCAATTCCATCGCGCGCCGCCAGAACGTCACCGTCTCGTTCGACGACATCTTCTACCTGCGGCCGAACAAAATCACCGTCACCGACGGCACCACGGGCGCGCCCGTCGATCCCTACAGGCTCGACGGCTACCTGCTGAACACCGCCAGCACGAATGCGTTTCAGACCATGGACCGGCAGCAGACCGCCTTCGCGAACCTGCGCCGCAGCTTTTTCGGCGCCGTGCCGCTGACGCTCAAGTCCGGCCTTGATGTCCGCCGGCAGCTCCGCGACACGCGCAACACCAACCCCACGCTGACCTTCGTCGGCCAGGACCGCATCGCCAACACCGCTGACGATCGCGCGCTCGCAATCCTCGATCGCAGCTACACCGCGCGCACCGCGCCCTATGGATTTCCAAGCATCGAGTGGACAAGCAACCAGGCCCTGTGGGACGTCTACATCAACAATCCCGGTTACTTCACCGAGAACAAGGCGACCAGCTATACGCAGGAAGTCGCGCTCTCGCGCCACGCGGAGGAGTCCGTCTCTGCGGCCTTTCTGCGCGGCGACACCAAGTTTTTCAG
>JANXSC010000397.1 GCA_025352845.1 Opitutaceae bacterium | reverse complement strand
GGTCGTCCGGGCTTCGACGGGACGCGTCGCCCGGCGCTAGTCCGCCACTTGACGGTTGACACACCGTCTCCACCCACCGCAGAGATGCGCGCGACGACACGTGTCGTCAACCTCTCCCATCATGAATCCCATGCCCCGCTTTGCCGTCGCCGCCTTTGCCGCGCTCGCGTTCGCCGCCCCGCTCTCCGCCCAACTCTCGTGGAGCGTCTTCAACGAAACCAACGTCGTCGCCGCGCCCGCCTCCACCGCGACGAACGGTGTCACAGTCAGCGTGCCCGCCGGTGGACGCGTCACGCTCGTTGCGACCAATTTCACGCCCGTCGATTTCTCCGCCGTCACCAGTGGTGAAGTCTACGTCACCACGACGTTCAAGGTTTCCGGTGGCCTCTCCAGCATCTCGGGCGGCACGCGCGCGATCGGCTATGGTTTCTACAACCACAACGGCACCGCGACAAATTTCGGCGACGACAACGGCTACTTCACCTGGCTCAACGGCCGCCAAACCGGTTCGTTCATCGAGCTGCGCCGCCGCAATGGCGACGGCACCTCGCCCTCGCTCCTCAACCCCACCGGCTCCGCCTTCAACTCCCTCGGCACCGGCACCACCACGCAGACAGCCGGCGTGCTCTCCGACAGCAGCGCCTACGCGATCCAGCTCCACCTCATCCGCACCGCCACCGGCGTCTCACTCGGCAACACCAGCTCGACCACCGCCGGCTCCGGCATCTGGGTGAGCGGCGACGGCCTCAGCCAGACCGCCTACACGAATCCCGATGTGCCGCCCGCCACCACCGTGTTCAACGAACTCGGTTTCATGTTTCTCAACACGTCCGCCAATCCCGTCACCCTTGAGATCGTATCAGTAACGGGCCTCACGCCGATCAATCCGCCCGCGATCGCCACGCAGCCGGCGTCGCTCATCTTGAATCCCGGCCAGGCCGGTTCGCTCTCCGTCGCCGCGACCGGCACCGCGCCGCTCGCCTACCAGTGGAAAAAAGACGGCGCCGACGTCACCGGTGCCACCTCTGCCACGTTCGCCCTCGCCAGCGCCGCGACCACCGACGCCGGCAGCTACACGGTCACCATCACCAATGCCTACGGCACGGTCACCAGTGCCGCCGCGACGATCACCGTCACTACCTCGACCGTCCCCGCGACGATCACGGCGCAACCCACGGACGTCACCGTCAACGCCGGGCAATCCGCCACATTAACCGTCGCGGCCTACGGCAGCGCCCCGCTCGCCTACCAGTGGCAGAAAAATGCCACTGCGATTTCCGGTGCAACCGCGAGCACACTCTCGCTGAGCAACGTCACTGCGAGTGACGGCGGCAGCTACACCGTCGTCGTCAGCAACCCCGCCGCAGCCGTCACGAGCACCGCCGCCACTCTCGCGGTTCTCACCACGCCCGTCATCACCACGCAGCCCGTGAGCGCGACCGTTGCCGCGGGCCAGAGCGTCACGTTCACCGTCGCCGCCACCGGCAATCCCACGCCCGCCTACCAGTGGTCGAAAAACGGCACGACGATCAACGGCGCGACCGCCGCCACACTCACGTTCGCCACCGCGCAACTCGCCGACACCGGCGTTTACACCGTGCGCGCGATCAACTCCGTCGGCGCGGTCGCGAGCACGCCCGCCGTCCTCGCGATTCTCTCCGCGATGCGCGCCGTCGCGCTCGCGCCCACCAACGCCGCGACCGGCCTAAACATCGACACGCCGCTCAGCCTCACGTTTGACCGCGCACCCGTTGTCGGCAACACCGGCCGCATCCGCATCCACAAAGCCTCCGACAACACCGTCGTCGACACCATCGATCTTGGCGCGGCGTTCCAGCTCCGCGCCGTCGGCACCAACGCCACGCAGCTGAACTATTTCCCCATCATCGTCACCGGCAACACCGCCGCCATTTATCCGCACGCCGGCGTGCTCGCCTACGGTCAGACCTACTACGTGACGGTCGAGCAGGGCGCGTTGCGCGACACCACGAGCGCGAGCTTCACCGGCATCACTGACACGACCACTTGGCGCTTCTCCACGAAAGCCGCCGGCCCCGCCGCCAACGCCACCGCGGTCACCGTCGCCGCCGACGGCTCCGGCGATTTTACCACCGTGCAGGGCGCGGTCGATTTCGTGCCGGTGAACAATCCGCAGCGCGTCGTCCTCACCGTGAAGAAAGGCACCTACGTCGAGCAGGTTTACGTCGGCGCGACGCGCCCGCTCGTCACCGTCCGCGGCGAGGATCGCGCGCAGTCGATCATTACTTATCCGAACAACAACAACCTCAACGGCGGCACGCGCACGCGCGGCGTCTTCACGATCGGCGCGAACGATTTCACGCTCGAGACGATCACGATCGTCAACCCCACGCCGCAGGGCGGCTCGCAGGCCGAGGCGTTTGTGTGCGACGGCCTCCGCGTCCTCATCAATCGCGTGAATCTTCGCAGCCGGCAGGACACGCTCCTCTGCAACACCGGCAGCACGTTCATCACCGACAGCTACATCGAGGGAAACACCGACTTCATCTGGGGCACCGCCGCCGCGTATTTCCAGCGCTGCGAACTCAAGGCCCTCGACACCGCGGGTCAGGAAGGTTTCTACACGCAAGTCCGCAACGCCCAGAACCAGATCGGTTTCGTGTTCGTCGACTGCCAGCTCACCGGCGAGCCGACCGCCTCGCGCTACTACCTCGGCCGCATCGATCCGAACACGGGAAATTTTCCGTTCAGCCAGGCGGTTTATATCAACTGCGCGATGGGCCCGCATATTTTGCCCGTCGGCTGGCAGCTCAATAACGCGACGACCTCCGCCACCGTGCAGGACTGGGAATACCAGAGCACCGATCTCAACGGCGCGACGCTCGACGTGCGGGCGCGTCATGCTTCCTCGAAGCAGATCGACGCCGCCACCGCTGCGCAGTTGCGCAACCCCGCGTTCGTCCTCTCCGGCTGGAACCCGCAGCTCGCGCCGACGATCGACGTCTCGCCCGCGTCGCAGACCGTTACGCCAGGCTCGCTCATCCGCCTCACCGTCGTCGCCACCGGCGCGCCGCAGCCGACCTACCAGTGGTTCAAGGACGGCGTCGCCATCGCGAACCCCGTCGCCAACGTGAGCGCCGCGCCCGCGCAGCTCGCGTGGAGCGTCTTTGACGAAACCTCCTCCCGCGCGCTCGCGACGGCGGTGGATGGGAAAGTCTCCTTGACGATTCCCGCCGGCCAGCGCGCCACGCTCTACACGACGAACTTCGTGCCGTTCAACCTGACCTCCGCCGCGCCCGGCACCATCGCCGAGGTCTCGTTCAACTTCACCACTACCGGCGGCCTCTCCAACATTTCCGCCGGCACGCGCGCCATCGGCGTCGGCCTCTTCAACAACAACGGCACCAACTCCGGCACGACCTTCGCCGACGACGGTGGCTATTTCACCTGGATCAACGGTCGCGCCGCCGGCGGCAGCACCGTCGAGCTCCGCCGCCGCAACGGCGACGGCACCTCGCCGAGCCTCCTCAACGGCACCGCCTTCGCCAGCCTCGGCACCGGCGTCGGCGAAAACACCGGCGTGCTCAGTGACAGCGTGCCTTATACGTTCACGCTTCGCCTCGTGCGCAGCGTGACGGGCGTCTCGCTCGGCACCAACTCCGGCACCGGCGTCGCGGGCGTATGGCTCCGCGGCACCGGCTTCAGCCAGAGCGCCTACACCAATCCCGACGTGCCGCCCGCCGCCACGTCGTTCAACCAGCTCGGATTCATGTTTCTCAACACGAGTGCGGCCGCCGTCACGCTCACGCTCGATTCGTTCGTCGGCTTCACGCCTGTCGGTGCGCCGGTCTATGTCGGCGCCACCGACGCCACGCTCGTGCTGCCCAACGTCCAGCCCGTCGCCGCCGGCACCTACACGGTGCAGGTGACGAACGCCTCCGGCTCCATCACAAGCGCCCCCGCCGTGCTCGCGGTGCCGCGCGCGCGCTCCGCCGGCACGTATTTCGGCACCATCGCGGGCGGCGGCACATTCGCGCTCTTCGTGCGCGACGACGGCACCGGCGTCTTCCTCGGCAACAGCGGCGGCATCGCCTATCTCGCGCGAAAAATTTCCGTCGATGCCAACGGCCGCGCGCGCTTCACCGCGAATCTCACCGGTGGCGTCGACGCCACCATCGCCGCCAACGGCGCGATCACGGGCACCTTCGCCGGCCTCGCCCTCGCCGGCACGCGCTCCAGCGGCGCGACCTCCGCCATCTCCGGTTACTATCAGGCCGGCACGGCGGAATCCGCCGCGACCACCTACGTGATCGTCGGCGGCGGTGGTCAGGGTTACGTGCTCGTGCAAAACGGCGCGCAGCTCAGCGCCGGCACGGCGACCATCGACAGCGCCGGCAAACTCACCGCCACCCTTGGCACGCAGGACATCGCCTGCACGGTCGCGGGCGGCACCGTTACGGGCACTGCCGGCACGGCAGGCTTCAGTGGCGCGAACGACTCCATCGCCGGCGGGCAGCGCTTCCGGGAAATCTCCACGCGCGCCGGCCTCGTCGCCGGCGGCTCCGCCACGGTCGGCTTCGTCCTCGTCGGCGACTCGCCGGTCGATGTCCTGGTCCGCGCGGTCGGCCCCACGCTCTCGGTCTTCGGCGTGACCAACCCTCTCGCCGCCCCGAAACTCGATCTCTTCAGCGGCAGCCTGGTCATCGCGACTAACACGCGCTGGGGCACCGCGCTCAACTCCGCCGATGTCGCCGCCGGCGCGCTGCTCGCCGGCGCGTTTCCGCTCGGCGCGACCGCCGCCGATTCCGCGATTCGCACCCGCCTCAATCCCGGGGCCTACACCGCGATGATGACGAGCGCGACGCCCGGTGCCACCGGCGTCGGCCTCGTCGAAATCTACGACCTCACCACCGGTGCGGCCGGCCAGCGGCTCATCAACCTCTCAAGCCTCGCCCTCGCCGGCTCCGGCGACAACACGCTCATCGCCGGCGTGCTCGTCTCCGGCACCGTGCCGAAGCGCATGCTCGTGCGCGCCGTCGGCCCGAGCCTCGCGCAGGCCGGCGTCGTCGGATTCCTCGCGCGCCCCGTGCTCTCGCTCTACTCGGGCTCGCGCCTCGTGGCGCAAAACGCCGGCCTCGCCGCCAGCCCCGACGCCATCGCGATCACCGCCGCCAACGTCGAGGCCGGCGCGTTTCCGCTGACGGCCGGCACCACCGACTCCGCGCTGCTCCTCAACCTCGCCCCCGGCCTCTACACCGCGCAGGTCACGAGCGCCGACGGCGCGATCGGCCTCGCGCTGATTGAATTCTACGAGCTGCCGTAAAGTTTCTGTTCGCGGGCGGGGGTGCGAAAAAAGCATCCCCCGCTCCATCCGCGCCGTCTTTCCCTTCGTGAAATTCCGCCTGCCCGCCCTCGTCGCCCCCGTCGTTTTCCTCGCACTTTTTTCCGTCAATCACGCGGCTCCCGCTCCCATCGGCTGGGACGCCGTCCCCGCGATCCTCGCGCGCATCAAGGCGCCGACGTTTCCCGCGCGCGATTTCGTCATCACCGCGCACGGTGCGGTCGCGGGCGGCGGGCGCGTCCTGCGGATTGCGGGTTTTGCCGGCGCGGTGATCGACGGCGCGCGGTTTACCGACTGCACGTTCCATGGCGCCGAAAACACCGTGGTGATTTCGCACGCCGGCTCGATCGCGTTTCAGCACGTCACCATCGAACCGGCAAGGAAAGGCAAGAGCGCGAACTCCATCGCGCCCGCCGCGAAGCCGTGATCGCTGCGCCGCCAGCACTGACAGCGTGGTGGACATCCCAACAAATTTGTCATTCTGAGCGCAGCGCAGAATGGCAAGCGCACCGCTCTTTCACCTCGCCCCATGAAATTCACTTCATCTCCCCGTCTCCCTTTCTTCCTGTCTCTCGCTTTCCTCGCACTCGCTCTTACCCTCATTGCCGCTGACGAGCCGCGCGAGATTCCCGTCCCGCCCATCGCCACGCCGATGGGAAAACTTCCCGGCGTAAACGAACTTCCCGCGCGCCCCGCACTGCCCGACGTCCTCACGATGAACGACGGCACGCGCGTCACCTCCGCCGCGCAATGGCCCGCACGGCGCGCCGAGATTCTCCGCACGCTCGAATGCTACGCCGTCGGTCAGGCTCCCGCCGCACCCGGCAACGTGAAGGGGCGCGTCGTGAAAACGCAGTCGCTCGCCGACGGCAAGTTCACCTACCGGCTCATGCACCTCACGTTTGGACCGCAGGAAAAACTCTCGCTCGACATCGGCATCTACACGCCCGCCGGCCCCGGCCCATTTCCCGCCGTGATCGCGCCCGCCGGCACCCCGCCCGGCGCGACGCCGCTGTCGCGTCTGCCCAACGGCCCGACCCAAGGCCGCGGCGTCAACGTCCTCCTCGTCGTCGGTGGCGGCGTGGCTTCACCCGCCGCAGAAATTCCCGGTGCGGGCCGCGGCCCCGCGGACCCCGAGCGCATCGCCGCCACCAATGCCGCGCTCGCCCACGGCTACGCCTACGTCACCTTTAACAACAACGACTGCGGCGAAGACACCACGCTGCGCGAGGCCGACGGCAGCTGGTCGTTTCGCACCACACGTTTCTTTTCCGCGTATCCCGGCTACGACTGGGGCTTGCTGCGCAGCTGGGCCTGGGGCGTCTCGCGCATCGTCGATTACCTTGTGACCGATCCGGCGATCGCCGGGAAAAAACTGATCGTCACCGGTGCGTCGCGCACGGGCAAATCCGCAATGGTCGCCGCGGCCTTCGACGAACGCCTCGCGCTGGGCGCACCCGTCGTGACCGGCGGCGGTGGCATCGGCGCGCATCGCTTCGCCGGCCCGCGCAAGAGCGAGACGCTCGACCTCATGGTCACAAAGTATCCGAACTGGTTTTCGCCGCACCTCCACGAATTCCGCGGCCAGCGCGAAAAGCTCCCGTTCGACGAGCACTGGTTCCTCGCCGCCTGCGCCCCGCGCGCCTTCATCGCGCTCGAGGGCGACGCCGATGCGATCTCGTATCCCGAGGCCGTGCGCCAATCCATCCTCGGTGCGCAGCCCGCCTACGCGCTCCTCGGCGCGGCCGAAAAACTCGGCGTCAACTATGCGCCGCACGGCCATACCTTCAACGCCGACGACTGGAGTGCGCTGCTTGCTTTCGCCGATCAGCACCTGCTCGGCAAAGAAATCGACCGCACCTTCAATCGCTTCCCGACCGAAGCGGAACTCGACGCTGCACCGGCGCGTGCCACCGTGACCCAAGCCCAGAAATAACCCAGTGCCTCGAAATTCGAGGCGCGTTAAGGCGTCACCGTCAGTGTCACCGGATTGGTCGTGGCGGTGCCCGCCACGTTCGTCGCCACCGCCGTGTAGGTCCCGTTGTCGTTGCTCGACACCCCATACATCGTCAGCACCGTCCCGGTCCACCCGCCGAACGTCTGTCCGTT
>JANXSC010000343.1 GCA_025352845.1 Opitutaceae bacterium | reverse complement strand
CCTGCCCGTGGGATGGGGGAATTCCCCGGACACGGGCAGGATGCCCGTGCCACTTTCGATCGGCGCGGGAAAGCTGATCGCGTGCGGCATGGTGAGCACAGGGAGCGGCGACTTGAGCGCGATGGCGGCGGCGGTGAAATCGCTCGGGCACCAGATCTCGTCGTAGTAATCGAAGCTCGGCACCCATGCGTCGGGAAACTCGGGCAACTCCCAGGCGAAGTAGGCGATGTTGTATTTGCCCGCGCGAAACGCCGGGCCGTGGTGGTGGTCGAGGTCGCGCGACGCCGGCGGATCGAGGTGGATGACGTTTACGCCGTGGGGATTTTCTTCCTGCAGGCGTGCGGCATAGGTCTGATCGCCGAGGCGGTTTTTGCAGTGGAGCTTGAGCGGGACGAGCGCCGTCGGAATCGCGGCGGCATCGGCGGCGCGCACCATGCAGCGCGCGGATTCGCCGACCCCTAGATCGGCTGTGAGAAAGCCCACGATGTTGAGGCCGAGCTTGGCGTGACGCCGCGCGAAGGCGGGCGAGTAGGGCGCGTCGCGGCGCGAAAAATCGAAAATGACCTCGCCGGTGTCGGTCGCGATCGTCGTGACGCGGAGCTGGCGGTTTTTGTTCTGCGCGCGAAACCGCTGCCACACGCCGAGGCCCGTGACGCGGGCGAGCCACGCGAGAAAATTGGTGAGGCGCGTGCCGCGGAGCGTGAGCGTGAGTTCGGCGTGGGTGGCGGGGGTGAGCGGCACGCGGAGCTCCCAGGCGCCGGGCGGTGGCGAAATAATTTCGCCCGCCGGCGCGCCGTTGCAGGACACGTGCAGGCTCGGCGCGGACGTTTCCACGCCGCGCGCGGCCGGATGCGGGCGAAACTCACCGCGCACGATCAGCGCGGCGACGCCCTCGAGCGGAGGCAGGCGCACCGCGGCCGTTTCCCGAATCCACGCCGAGCCCGCGTCGAATTCATCGTGGAAAAGTCCCGCGTAGGAAGTGAAGCGCCGGGAGAAAGCGCCACCGGCGGGCGTCGGACGAGAAGGCATGGATGGGCGCGAGCGAAGAAGTCGGCGCGCGGCTTGGCAAACTTTCACGGGCGATGGGAGTGTCCGGGTCACGGCTTTCGGGTATGATCGCAGAAATGATTCTGCCGTAGGTCAGCGCGCTTGCGCGCGCCAAACCGCGCCCGCAAGCGGGCTGGCCTACAGTTACGAAACCAAACCGGAAAGCCGTGGTGCGGACAGTCACCACGACACTCGGGGCTTGCGCTTGGTGTAACGAATTCAGTTGCTCCACCCGTCAGCTGCGAACCCCCCCGCGCGTTCCCGTCTTCGCGCCTTCTCCCTCCCCTGAAAATTTCCGCCCCAGTCTTGGCTGCGTCTTGGCGTGTCGGCTCGCTGGCGTTGGCCGCCGCGCTCATCTGGATTGCGCACCACGATCGCTGGACGGTCGAGGCGTGGCGGCTGCCGACGGAATATTCCGGGGATGCGCACGAGATGCTCGCGCGGATCAAGGCGGCGGCCGAAGGCGACACGTGGCCGCTGGCACCCCAAGTGATCGAACGGCTGGGGGCGCCATTCGGGGCGCACTGGAACGCCTACCCGACACCGGACAAACTGCTGCTGCTCGCCCTCGGTGGTTTGTCCCACTTCGTCGGGTTGTTTGCGGCGGCCAATGTGGGATTGATGCTGGCCCAGGTCGCGGCGGCGCTGGCGTTTTATTTTGTGGCGCGCTGGCTGCGCCTGCGGTGGGAGTGGGCTTGGGCGGGGGCATTGTTGTTCGCGTTCACCTACCATTCGTTTCACCGCGGGCTCGCGCATTTCTCCTTCGTGTTCACTTGGACGGTGCCACTCGGGCTGCTTGCGGTCTGGCTGGTGGCGCAGAGCCGGCGGCTCAGGTGGCGCAGCGCGGGCGCGGTGGTTTGCCTCGGGGTCGCCGTGGCGTTCGGGGTGAGCAATCCCTACAATCTCTTTTTCTGGGGCCAGCTCCTGCTCTGGGCGCTGGTGGCCCAGTGGTGCGGCGCGCGCCGGTGGGAAAATCTGACGATTGGGTTGGTGACGGGCGTGGTCGCCCTGCTGGCGTGCTTCGCCGTTAACGCCGAGTTGTTGTTACACGTGCAGGAGCCCGAGGGGCTGCCGCTGCTGGCGCGCAACTACGGCGGCACGGAGCGGTATGCGCTCAAGCCGGTGGAGATGTTCATTCCGCCGGAGTTTCACCGGCTGGATTTCCTGGCGGCTGTCGCCCATCGCTACAACCGCTGGTCGGACTGGAGGGGAGAGGCGTTTTTGCCCTATCTGGGCCTGGCGGGGATGGTCGGCTTCGGCTGGTTGTTGGTCGCGACGGTGCGCCGGATGTTGGCGCGGCGGGCCTTGCCGGGTCCGGCGCTGCCAGTTGCCTGGCTGCTGTCGTATGCGACGCTGGGCGGCGTCACCAATTTCCTCGCGCTCTTCGCCGGGTGGCAGATTTTCCGGGCGACCAATCGGGTCGCGATTTTTATTTCCGCGCTCGTGCTGATCTTTCTTGTGGCGCGCCTTTCGCGCCTGACCACCCGCTGGCCGGCGGGCTGGCGGCTGGCGGCCGCCCTGGCGCTGGCGGTCATCGGCGTCGCGGATCAATTGCCGCGGCCCCGGCCGGCCGAACGCCAGGCGGCGATCGCGACCGATGTGCGCTCGGATCTTGCGCTGGCCCGCGAAGTGGAGGCGGCGCTGCCGCGCGGGGCGATGGTGTTTCAGTTGCCGATGCTCGGTTTTCCCGAGGTGCTGCCGCCCCATCAGCTGGCCGACTACGAGCACTTCCGGCCCTTCCTCTGCACCGACTCCCTGCGCTTCAGCTACGGCGCGGCCAAATTTCGCGCGCGCAGCCGGTGGCAGCGTGATCTGGAGAATGTCCCGACGGAAACGCTGGTGCGCCGCCTCGAAAGCTACGGCTTTGCGGCGCTCTACGTCAATCGCAAGGGCTATGAGGATCGGGCGGAGCGATTGCTGCGCGAACTTTCGGCCCTCGGCTATGCGCGGCGAATCGAGGGGACGCGGGGCAATCAAGTCGTGGTGTTGCTCCATCCCAGCTCGCGGCCGGAAAAACCGATCGGGCAGGCGCTCACCTTTGGGCAAGGCTGGCATCCGCGACCCGAAAACGGCGTGCGCTGGGCCAACCGCGATGGCGTGCTGTCGTTCTTCAATCCCCATGATCGGCCGCTTGAGGTCG
>JANXSC010000336.1 GCA_025352845.1 Opitutaceae bacterium | reverse complement strand
GCTAAAGTCCGCCCTACTTGTTCCGCCCGCGCCTTCTGGTCGCGGAAAGCGTGGTGATTGAGATCGACGCCGCCCGCGCGCGGCGTCTTTTTTTTGTCATGCGGGTCGATCACAGCCGGGCGCCGGCGGCCTTCGTTGGGGAGATCGAGGCGTTTCTCGCGTTCGACAGCCTCGAACGCGGACTCTCCGCCAACACCATCGCCGCCTACCGCCGCGACTTGGATCAGGCGGCGAAATTTTTGGCGCGGGCGGGCGCTTCGAATTGGGCTCACGTCGACGCCGCGCGCGCGGCCGCGTGGATTCAGTCGCTCTCCGCGGGCGGGATCGCGGTCGCCAGTCTCGCCCGCAAACTCTCCGCGCTGCGGATGCTCGCGCGGTTTCTCGTGCGCGAAAATTTGCGCGACGACGACTTCACCTCGCTCCTCGGCAATCCCAAGGCGGCGCGCCGGATGCCGCACACGTTGAGCGAATCCGAGATCGCGCGCCTCGTCGCCGCGCCCACGGGCGGCGACCCGCGCGCGCTGCGTGATCGCGCGCTACTGGAGCTTTTCTATTCGAGCGGTCTGCGCGTGTCGGAACTCGCCGCGCTCGCCCTGCAACAAATCGATCTCACGCAGGGTTTCCTCCGCGTCTTCGGCAAAGGCGCGAAGGAGCGCGTCGTCCCTGTCGGCGGCAAGGCCTGTGACGCCATCACGACCTACGTCACTGCGGGCCGGCCGTCGCTCGTGCGTCCGCACACCGGCAGCCAGCTTTTCCTCAATCACCGCGGGCGCGGCCTCTCGCGCGTGGCGCTGTGGATGATCGTGAAGCGGCATGCGAAGCGCGCCGGCATCACGAAGAACGTGAAACCGCACGCGCTGCGCCACTCCTTCGCCACACACCTCCTCACCGGCGGCGCCGATCTGCGTGCGATCCAGGAGATGCTCGGCCACGCGAGCATCTCCACCACGCAACTCTACACCGCCGTAGAGCAGAAGCGGCTCGTCGAGCACCATGGAAAGTTTCACCCGCGGACTCGCGGGAAGTAGTGCAAGTTTCGGCGCGCCGATTCCGTTTGTTGTGCCCTGAGCGACACATCGGCGGAGCTGCTTAGGAACGTAGCGCGGGGCTTCAGCCCGCGTTGGGACGCTCACGGTTTTCCAGACGAGGGCTGAAGCGCCGCGCTACTCCGTATGATTTTCCGCCAAGGTGCGCGCGAGCGTGCGGTAGCCCTCGGCTTTCAAGTTTTCGACCAAACCCTGATCGGTTTCTTTGCGCGTGACGCGCGCACTCAACTCGGAGGCCGCGACTGACGGTGGGTTGACGAAGGTCCAGCGCCCGCTCGCGACGTCGACGATGGCGGCCTTCAGTCGCAGGCGCATGTGCTCGCGTTCATCGGGAATCACCGAGCCGACGAGCGGCACCCACGAGACAACGGAGGTGATTTTGTTTTCGCGCGCGGATTCCAGCACGCCCCAGTAGCAGACGATGGTGTCATAGCCGCCGCGCGCCGCGATCAACCGAAGCGATTTGGAGAGCGTCGCGGTGGCATCGTTGCGCGGGGCGGGGCGGCCGGAGAACGAACTCACGGCGAATTTTCCCTGCATCGCCTCCAGCATCGGCGCGTCAGGATAGTCTGCGCCGGATTGGATGAGGAGGACTTTGCTGCTGCGACTGAGCTTCGCGCCGCGCGGTCCCTCGAGCGCGGTGTGGATGTCCGCCTCGGTGACGACCGCATCGGCCGTCACGCCGATGACATCCAATTCCGACAGCTCGCCCACGTAGCCGCCGATCTGTGCTCCGTAACGGCGGGCGGAATTTTCAAAACCCGAATTCGAGATCGAGCGGGTCGTGCAACCCGCGAGGAACAAGACAGCGCCGGCGACGAAGCCGGCGAGAGGGGAAACAGATTTCATCGCGACGAGATGGGAGGGCGCGGGGCGGGGGAAGTTCCGTCGATTGTGAGCGCGCGGATTGACACGAGGTGCGGCGCGTTTAGTCGAAAGCATCTTTCGCCCCATTGCGCTTCCCCATGCGTCACCTCCGGCCGCTTGCTCCACTGATCTTTTTTTTCGCCGTGATTGCGGTCGCGCGCGCGGCGTCTCCGATGCAGGAGTGGAAAGATGCGAAGGGCGCGACCTTCAAGGGCGAGCCGATCGAGGTGATGGGGCCGATGGTGTTGTTTCGCACCGGCGCCATCTCCAGCAAGTTTCTGCCCATGCGCGTGCTCTCACCGGAGGACTGCGTGCGCTTTCATCAGGCAATCGCAAATCGCGCGCCGCGGGCGGAGCGCTGGAGCGAAGCGAAGGGCGAGGCGACGGCGGACCTCGTGGGGAAGCTGCATCACTCGTCGAATCAGAATCTGCGGGCGGTTGATTTTGCGGCGACACCGGAGCCGGAGTTGATCATCGCGGTCTTCATTGGCAAACGGGAGGGCGGCGTCGGGCACCTGCTCGACAACCTCGCGCCTTTTGTGAGCCGCGTGCAACGCGTGTATCCCGGTCGCGTGGCGACGGTGATTCTCGCGTCGCGGCAGGCCAACATGGAAGCGCGTTGGCTACCTGCGCGCTCGTGGCTCATCGCCGATTCGGCGAAGACCGGCAGCATCAAACTCATGACGCGCTTCACGCCGACGCAGGGGATGTCGTTTGTGCTGATGACGCGCGAGGGCGTGCCGCTCTTCGGCTGCGCGGCCAACGAGATGGAGGACGTGATGACGTTCGTCGACGGCGCGAGCAATTTCCTCTGGGAACTGAATCCCGCCAACCCGCGCACCGCGCGCGACCGCCTGCATTACCTGCGGGTGACGCGTCCGGTGGAATTCGCCGAGCGGTCGACCGCGCCGCTGCTGCTCATTGATCCGCTACGCGTCGATCCGCTGCGGGACCGAGGTGTGACGCGCGTCGCCGCCAAGATCGAAGTGGGCGCGGATGGCATGGCGACAGCCGTCGCACTGGCGCCCGAAGCTGGCGTGCCCGCGCCGCTCGTCGCGCCGCTCATCGAGGCGCTGCGGCGCAACGCGATTTTCCTCCCCGCGATCGAGCGCGGCACGGCCGTGACGGGCAGCCACGACTACTTGCTCACTATCCCCTCGCTCGACAAACAGCTCGCCGCCGACGCGGCGTGGGTGAACGGCGACGCACGTCGCGAGGTTCCGATCAAGAGCTGGCTCGTGTTGAAGTCCGTGCATGTGCCCCAGCAGGTGTTTTCCACCATCGACCGCGTGGGCGCGGACGGCACGGTGATGATGACCGCGGTGAAGACGGGCGCGTCGAACAAGGTTTCCACGGCGTCGCAGATGAACGCGTTTAACAACGACTGGTTCGAGGACACCGGCGGCCCGACGAGCGTGCAACCCGTCGCCGGTCAAAAGCAGGAAATCGACGGCGATAAGTTCACGTGGAAAAAAGTCACGCCGGAGACGGGGGGGGGCTCGTGGATTTTCTCGGGAGCGCGAGCGTCGGCAGCCTCGACTACTGCGTCGGCTACGCGTGGACGGAAGTCGAAGTGCCGGAGGAAACGGATGCGTGGCTCGGTATCGGCAGCGACGACGGCTTGAAAGTCTGGCTCAACGGCGCGCTCGTGAACGACAAGTGGATCGCGCGCACGAGCAAGCTCGACGAGGAAGTCGTGCCACTCCGGCTGCGAAAGGGGAAAAACCAATTCCTGATCAAAATCCAAAATGTGAAAGGGCTGTGGAGTTTCACGACGCGGTTGCGCGTGCGGGGAAGCTGAGGTCGTGTTTGCCGAATGTTTTTGGCAGGCCAGCGCGCTTGCGCGCGCCCAACCCGCGCTCGCAAGCGAGCGTGACCCACGCAATCCCAATTCAGCGGTGTTGGCATTTCACAAACACGCCTTATGCATCTTGCGGAAGAACGACCATGACGCCGACACGGTTCTCAAAATTTACGCGAGTGGCATTGATGGGCGTTGGCCTGTGGTGGACAGTGGCGGTCTTCGCGGCGGAGCGTCCGCGGAATCTCGTCTTCATCCTCAGCGACAACCAGGGCGCGTGGACGCTCGGCTGCTACGGCAATCCAGACATCCGCACGCCGCACATCGATCGCCTAGCGCGCGAGGGCGTGCGGTTCACGCGCGCGCTCAGCAGCAACCCCGTGTGCTCGCCGACGCGCGCGACGTTTCTCACCGGGCTGATTCCGTCGCAGCACGGCGTGCATTCGTTTCTCGATCCGAAGTTCATGATGGGCCCCGAGGCCTACAACACGCTGCGCGAGTTCACGTCGCTCGGCGAAGTGCTGCGCGATTCTGGCTACACCTGCGGCCTCAGCGGTAAATGGCACCTCGGCGACAACCTGCATCCCTCGGAGGGTTTCAGTTTCTGGGTCACCAAGCCCGACGGGCACACCACTGAATTCTACAATCAGGACGTGATCGAAAACGGCGCCGTGCGAAAGGAGGTCGGCTACACGACCGATCTCTGGACGCGGAAGGGCATCGAGTTCATCAAGGCGAATCGCGCGCGACCGTTCTTCCTGTTTCTCGCTTACAACGGCCCCTACGCGCTCGGCCAGCTCATGAAGAATGCGCCGCGCAATCGCCACGCGGAGTATTACCGCGGTAAACACTTCCAGAGTTTCCCTGTCGAGGCGATGCACCCGTGGCAGAGCGCGAACAAGCAATTTCACAACACGCAGACCGCGATGGAGCGCGTCGCCGCGGAGGTGAGCGGCGTCGATGACGGTGTGGGCGAAATCATGGCCACGCTCCGGCGCCTCGGGCTCGATGACGACACGCTCGTCGTGTATGCCTCCGACCAAGGCTGGATGGGCGGGCAAAACGGCATGTGGGGCATGGGCGATCATTTCCGCCCGATCGCGGCGCACGAGCTGATGATGCAGATTCCGCTGATCTTCCGGCAGCCGGGAAAAGTTCCCGCGGGCCGCACGAGCGACCTCATCGTGAGCAACTACGATTTTCTCCCGACGGTGCTCAACGAACTCGGGCTCGGCGCGAAGATGCCGGCGACGCCGCGCTCGCCCGGGCGGGATTTCAGCGCGGTGCTCCGCGGCGAACCGCTGGCGTGGGAGAACGTGATGTTCTACGAGATGGAAACCGTGCGCGCCGTGCGGACCGACGACTGGAAATACGTCGCACGCCGTTCCGAAAAATCCACCGGCCCCTTCGAGCTCTACGACATGAAGCGCGATTCACAGGAACGCTTCAACCTCTACGGGCAGCCCGGCACCGAGGCGAAGCGGGCCGAACTCGCGGGTCGCATCGACGAATTTTTCGCCCGCTACGCCGATCCGAAGTGGGACATCTGGAAAGGCGGCGGCTCGAAGGCGAAGCGGCACAGCGATTGATTCATCGCGCAGCTTGCCAAACAAAACCGGCCCGGATTGAACGCTGGACGCGCGCAACCCTCCCGCGCGTCAGCCCCGCACCAATTATTTTTCCCATGGCCAACATCCAAGGCGCAGGCACGAAACAAAACACCTACGACGCCATCGTCATCGGTTCCGGCATCAGCGGCGGCTGGGCCGCGAAGGAGCTGACCGAGAAGGGGCTCAAGACCCTCGTGCTGGAACGCGGGCGCGACGTGAAGCATGGCGACTATCCGACGGCGATGACCGAGAGCTGGGAGTTTGCCGGCCGCGCGAAGCTCCCTGCCGCCGAGCTCACCAAGCAGGAAAAACAAAACCGCACCGGCTACACGACGCACCCGGCGTCGGCGCACTGGTTTGTGAACGACCTCGAAAATCCCTACTCGGAGGACAAGCGTTTCGACTGGATGCGCGGCTATCACGTCGGCGGCCGCTCGCTGCTGTGGGGCCGGCAGAGCTACCGTTTCAGCGATCTCGATTTTGAGGCCAATGCGAAGGAGGGCGTCGCGACCGACTGGCCGATTCGCTACGCGGACATCGCGCCCTGGTATGATTACGCGGAGCGCTTCGCCGGCATCAGCGGCAACCGCGACGGCCTGCCGCATCTGCCCGACGGCCAGTTTCTCCCGCCGATGGAAATGAACTGCCTCGAGATCGACGTGCGCCAGCGGATCGCGGCGGCGTTTGGCGGTCGGCCGATGATCATCGGCCGCGCGGCGAATCTCACGCAGCCGCACAACGGCCGTGGCAGTTGCCAGAACCGCAACCGCTGCATCCGCGGCTGCCCCTACGGCGCGTATTTCAGCAGCAACGCCGCGACACTCCCCGCCGCCTACGCCACCGGCAACCTGACGCTCCGCCCGTTCTCAATCGTGAACGAGCTGATCTACGACAAGGACAAGGGCCGCGCCACCGGCGTGCGCGTGATTGATGCCGAGACGAACCAAGTGATCGAGTTTCACGCGAAGGTGATTTTCTGCTGTGCGTCCGCGGTGGCCTCGACGTTCATCTTGCTGAACTCAAAGTCGGAGCGTTTTCCGAAGGGTTTCGGCAACGACAGCGGCGAGCTTGGCCACAACCTGATGGACCACCACTTCAAGGTCGGCGCGACCGGCCTTTCCGACGGCTTCAAGGATCGCTACTATCGCGGGCAGCGGCCGAACGGGATTTACATCCCGCGCTTCCGAAACCTGAACAAGGAGACGGCGCGCAAGGACTACCTCCGCGGTTTCGGTTATCAGGGCAACGCGAGCCGCCTCGATTGGACGCGCGGCATCAAGGAGCTGAATCACTTCGGCGCGGGCCTGAAGGCCGACCTGATCGCGCCGGGACCGTGGCGCTTCGGCATCGGCTCGTGGGGCGAGTGCCTGCCATATCACAGCAACCAGCTCTATCTGAATGCCAAGCTCCGCGACAAATGGGGCCAGCCGACCGTCACCTTCGACTGCGGCTGGAAGGAAAACGAACTCGCGATGCGTAAGGACATGAAGCAGTCGGCGGTCGAGATGCTCGAGGCGTCGGGGTTGAAGGAAGTGACGCCTTTCGACGACGTGACGAACAGTGCGCCGGGCAATTGCATTCACGAGATGGGCACCGCGCGTATGGGCCGCGACCCGAAGACCTCGGTGTTGAACAGGTGGAACCAAGTCCACACTTCGCCGAACGTATTCGTGACCGATGGCGCGTGCATGGCGTCCGGCGCGTGTGTGAACCCCTCGCTCACCTACATGGCGCTCACCGCCCGCGCGTGCGATCACGCGGTGAGCGAGTTGAAGAAACAAAATCTCTAACCGTCCGCGAAGATGCCTCCGATGAATTCCACCCAGGCCGAAATATCCGATCCGCAGTTGCTGACTCGCCGTGAAGCGATTCGCCGCGCCACGCTGCTCCTCGGCGTCGCGATTTCTCCGTCGATTCTCGCCGGTGTGTTGCGCGCGCAGCCGACGGCAGCGGGAGCTACGGCGAAGCCGCAGCATCTCAACGCCCAGCAATTTGCCGTCGCAGCCGCAGCGGCGGAGCGGATCTTGCCGCGCACGGACACGCCCGGCGCGACCGACGTGGGCGTGCCGGCGTTCATCGATCTCGTGGTGGGAGAATACATGACTCCGGACGAGCAGCGGATGTTTAAAAACGGACTCGCCGAGGTCGAGGCGGCGGGCAGGACGGCGCACAAGGCAGGGTTTGCCGCTCTCACGTCGGCGCAACAAGACGCCGTGCTCAAACGGATCGCCGAGGCGTCGCAGAAGAAGGAAAAATCTTTTTTCCACCAGCTGCGCGAGCTGACGCTGCTCGGTTACTTCACCTCCGAGCAGATCGGGAAAAACGTGCTGCACTACGATCCGATTCCGGGGAAGTTTCAGGCTGACATCCCGCTCGCCGAGGTGGGCAACCGCGCTTGGACTCGGTAGCCAGGCTCAAACGGTTTGTCATTCTGAGCGAAGCGAAGAATCCAGCAGGGGATGCGCACGCGATAGTGGCTTGCGGATGTCGAAATGAATTCTTCGCTCCGCTCAGAATGACAGAATGATGGTCCGTCCTGCTTTCGGGCGTTCGCAGGCCAGGCTCAGAGCCGCAGATTGAACTGCGCCGCCAGATTCACGGGCAGGCCGCTGTGGGTCGTCGCCTCGTGTTGCGTGCTAACCTGCAGCTTGAGATCGAGATGGGCGGTGAAGCGGTAGCCGGTGGAGGCATCGAGGCGCCACACCGCGTCTGTCCACGGTGTCATTTTTCCAGCGCCGAGATTGATTTTGGAAAAGACCTGCCGGTTCCAGCGGAACGCGCCGTAGAGCTGCGGGGTGAATTTATATTTCGTCTCCACGTAGCCGGCGACGGTGTGGGCCTCGCCGACGCGCGGCACATCGTAGCGTGAGTAAAAAATCTCGGACCACACTTGCAGCCGGCCCCACGCGTAGGCGGCGTCGGCGGCCACGAGGCGATTCACGAAATCATGGCGGTTCGTGCCCCGGGGCAGGCTCACCGCTGCGTTGGGTGCATAGACGGCGCTGTCGCTGGCGGAGACGCCGAATTTCCAGCTCAGGTCCGGCTGATAGCCGAGGCGCGCAGAATAGGCCGGCCGCCCAAAACCGAGGTGGCTGATCGCCCATAGGGGCGGGCGCGAACCGGGCCCGGCATTTTTCACCTCGAAGGCATACGTGAATTTGTTCAGCCGCCCCGAGACAGCCGCACCCGTGGCGTAGCACGGGCCCCACACGATCGGGTTGTATTCGTATTTTTCGTCGAGCTGGAAATCGATGAAGTCGAGCGGCGAGTGCGGAGCCTTGCCGTCGTAGATATTTGTCATCAGCTCATACGGCAGCGGTGCGGTGATGAAGGGATTGTCGCGGGCGTCGTGGCGCGCGACCCAGTTGCCGATGACGGTGGCGAACTGGCCGACTTGGAAATTCATCCGTCCGTCTTTCCACGGCGTAAGCCGCAGCGCATATTCGTCGAGGCGCACGCGGATGTTCTGATTGGTGGGATCGAAGCCACGGTCGGCGCGAACCTGCACGAAACCGGAAACGTGTTCTCCGATCTGGCTGTCGGCAAAGAGCGAGAGCCGCGGGCTGAACAGCGTGTGGCCGTTGGTGAAGAGCATGCCGGGGGGCGGTTGCGCGATGTTGAAGCCTTCGAGCGAGAGTGTGCCGCTGGCCCTGGTCCGAAACGTGTCCTGAAACGCGCTGAAGCTTAGTTTATCAGCCGCGCGGTCAAACCAGTCCTCGGCGGCGCCGGAGGAGGCGCAAGCGGCGCAGACCAGAAGCACGGCGCGGAAAAATTTCATGTGGGGCTAGCGACGGAAATCGGTTCGGGGATGGCTAGCCGAAAACGTATTTCAAATTCCGTCCAGTCATTGGCGGAACGGTTTAGCTGCACGTCGCCACCGTGGAGCTGCGCGAGTAATCGCGCCAGATTCAGGCCGAGGCCGTGGCCCGGAATATTTTCCCCGGTGGTGCCGCGGTAAAAGCGGTTGAAGATGTGCGGCTGCGTGGCGACCGGGATGGGGGAGCCGGTGTTGCCGATGGTGAGGCGGGCGACAGTGGTGTCGGCGCGGGCGGCGATGTGGATGCGGCCTTGGGGTCGGTTGTATTTCCGCGCGTTTTCCAAAAGGTTTTGCAGGATGATTGAGACGTAGCGGGGCTCACCCAAGACCCGCAATTCACCGGGAAGGTCCGTGGTGATTTCAATCGGACGCGCGTCGGGGAGCACACTCAGATCGTCGAGCCACGAATCGATCAGGTGCGTGAGGTTGACGGGCGAAAAATCGATCTGGAGCTGGCCGGCCTCCATGCGCGAGAGGAGGAGCAAGTCCTCGATCATCCCGGTGAAGCGGTAGGTGCGGCTGACGAGGGCGTTGAGTTCGTCGCGCACCGTGGGCGTGAGATCGTCGCGCGCGAGCAGCTCGTCGAGACTCGCGCGAAAGACGGCAACGGGCGTCTTGAGCTGATGCGAGGCATCGGAGGCGAAGCGCGCCGCGCGCTCGAGTTCGGCCTGCGTCGCCTCGAGCGCAGCTTCGGCGCGATCGAGCTGGACGATATTTTTCGCGGAATCGGCGGCGAGTTTTTCGACGGGGCGGGACAGGCCCGTCGCCGCGACCTGGCTGGCGGCGAGGCCGGCGAGGAGCAGCGCGGTGCCGAGGCCGATGATTTGCCAGCGGAGACGGCGCTGTTTTTCCAGACTCGGTGCGAGCGGGTAGAGACAGATTTCGTAGGCGGTCGGGTAGGATGAGCCGGGATTGATCTGCTGGCCGAGCGCGAGGTGCGGCGCGCCCGCGAGATCAATGGCGAAATTTATTTCGCGATCTGCGGCGGTGGGGGCGAGTTCGGCGAGGCGGGCGACGAGCCGGGCGCGGGCGTTGCGGTCGAGGCCGGGCAGCCG
>JANXSC010000294.1 GCA_025352845.1 Opitutaceae bacterium | reverse complement strand
CCTTCATCATCATTTTCTGGCCGTCGGCCATCATGACGTTCCCGTCCATCATCACCTGCGTGCCGTTGGACATTCTCATGTCCTCCGTCATCGCCATGGTCTCGCCGTTTTTCATGACCATCATCTTGCCGTCCTTCATCATGACGGCGTCTTTTTTCATCATCGAACCGTAGTCGGCCGCATAGGAGAGCGAGACCAGGCCGAGGGAGAGGGCGAACATTCGCTTAAGCGTATTTTTCATTGGATTTTTTTGAGTTTATCGGTCGTTTTTCGAGTGGATCGCCCGGCTCAGTCGAGGAAGTAAACTTCGAGGAGCACTTCGCCCGCTTCCGTCGCCGTGCCGCCGCGGATTTGCGCGGTGTAGGGGCCCGGCTCGAGGGTCGCCACCAGCGCGGAGTCGCGGCTGCCGGCCGCCAGACCGAATGCGCCGACGCGCGTGAACTGCTGCGGCAGGGTCGGATCGAGGTTCGGCCCCGAGCCAAAGTCATCGTTGAAACCGATGACGGTGGTGGCGCGAAACAGCGAGACCTGCGGGTTGTTCAGCGCATTGGCCACGCCGAACTGGCCGAGCCCGGGCCCGACCGCGCGGATGAGGACGCGACGCGGACCCGAGCCGCCGACGACAAACCCGATGATCGCCGTGCCATTGGCCGCGAGCGTCGTGCGGGTGGAGACGTTGACCAGCGGCGAGGCGAAGCCGATCGCCACGAGCGTGAAGCTGCCCGACTGCGTGGCACCGTTGCCGTAGGTCGCCACAAACGTGCCGGCGGTCGCGCTGCTGAAAGTCAGCGCCACGCTGACCGGCGGCGAGACGCCGTTCGCGCCCTCGGCGATCCGGGCCGTGCTGGACCCGGTCTTCGTGTAGATGAACGGCACGGGATCGGTCAGGGTGCCGTTCGCATTCAGGCTGAGTTCGGTGCCCTCCGAGGTGAACAGCGAGCTGAACGTGCCGGCCCCGTTGGCGCCGCCTGTGGCGGCGGTGAGGGTGGCGTTAAAGATCACGCTGGAGAAACTGGCGGGCGCGAAGTCCGGCGTCTGGGCCTGCGCGGCGGCGGTGAAAAGCCCGCCGAGGAGGAGGAGGAATTTGAATGATTTCATGGAAATTTTTTTTCGTGGATGGGAACAGTGATGGAAGGACCGGGCGGCGTTCAGCGGAGCGCGCCGTTGAGCCCGTTCGGGTAAAAGCCGCCGCTCGAGGCGTTCGGCGCGAGATAGACGATGTTCAGCACCTGGCGGGCGGTGCGGCTGTAGGCGATGCCGTTGGGATCGGTGGGGACGATATTGGCGACGCCGCCGGCCGTGACCCCCTGGTCGTCATCATCCGCGCCGTCGACCGCATCGCGCAGATCGGAGATGGCTTGGGCGGCTTGCTGCGCCGCCGCGCCGGACTCGTAGATTTTGGTGCGGATGGTGGCGGCGTGGTAAGCCTCGACCGCCAGGATGCCGGCTGCGGCCTCGAGGTAGGTCTTGTTGGTCAGCAGCGGAGCCGCGCCCTTGAAGGCGGTCACGCCGACATCCTCGAAGACGAACGCGCCAAGGAGGAAATTTGCCTCGCTCGCAAAGGGGTCGAAACCGGCACCCAGACCCGCGGCCTGCGCGGCGGCGGCGAAACTCTCCCGCAGATTGATCGCGGGACGCGCGACCGGCGTGGAGCCGGCGCCGGTGATGGCGGCGCGGAAGAAGGCCACGTGGGCCCGCTCGTCCGACGCGATCTCGCTGGCGTATTGGCGGATGGCGGGCGTGGTGAAATTAACCTGCGGGTTCGCCTTGACCGTGGTCGTGCCGGCGGTGCCGACGCCGGTGACGCCGAGGCCGAAGGTCTCGATCCCGCGGCCATCGACCGCGTAGCTGTAATATTCCGCCTCGAGGTATTCGAGGTTGAGGGCGAAATTGAGCACCGCGAGATCGGTGTCGCTGCCCGCCGCCGACTTGCCGAAAGAGGCAAGCGCGCGGTTTTGGAGAAGACCGAGGGAGCCCAGGCCGAGCGCACCGACGCCGAATTTTTTCAGGACAGAGCGACGCGTCTCACGCGCCGCGAGATGGGGTTGGATGGAAGATCCAACGGGGGACAGGGATGACATATATCAGGTGGTTTATGGATTATTGTGCTAACAGAACTTTTCGACGCGACCGTGTGCGCTGGGCAAACGCCCCCGTCGTAACCACCACCATAACCCAAAAACACCGGGCGCGGTATGGGGCATTTCCCCACGTGTTCCTTCCGCCAGCGGCGCGAAACGACCGTGCAGAGAGGGTGCGCGGGACCCGGATTCAGCCCGCCGGGACGGCGCGCGGCCGGCAGCCGAATTCGAACAGCCGCGCCTCAGTAAGTCTGTATATGATACCGTTTCCGCCGTAGCCGAGGGCGAAAAACGTGTGCGGCCTCCCGGGATGCGCGCCGATGAAGGGCAGGCCGTCGGGCGTCGTGGCAAACGTCCCCGCCCACGCATAGGCGAGCTCCAGCTTGATCGCGGGGAACCAGCGGCGAAACCGCCGCACGAGCGCGGCGGTCTTGGCGGCAAGCAGGCGGTCGCGTGCGGCCGGATCGCGGAAGGGTTCGTCGAAGCCGCCGATCAAAGTGCGCCCGTCCACCGTCGTGCGCAGATAGACATAGGGCTCGGCGGTCTCCCAGATCAGCGCTCGATCCGCCGGCCAGCCGGGAAAATCAGCCACCGACTGGCTCACGAGCGCGAAAGTGCTGTGCAGCGCCGTCACTTTCTCCGGCAGAAACGCGCCGGCCGCGTAGCCCGCGGCGATCACCAGGTGTCGCGCGCGCACCCGCGCGCCGCGATCGGTGGTGAGCACCACGCCGCGCGCGGTGTGGCGCGTGTGCGCCACCACCGTGCGATCGCAAATGATCGCGCCGCAGGCGCGCGCGGCGGCGAGCAGGCCGTGGGTGAAGCGGTAGGCGTCGATCTCCGCGGCCTCGCCGCGATGGGAAAGGATCGCCGCGGTGTGCGGCAGCGTGCTGCCGGCCGCGATTTTTTGCGATCCCACCACTCTACGGAAAATCCAGCGGTCGTGCGCACGGCGAATTCGCGCCGGAGCGCGCCTTCATCGCGCGGCCGGCTCGCCAGCAGCAGGCTGGCGCGCGGGGTGAAATCCGCCTTCAGCCGCAGCCGCCGCACGAAGGGCACCGATGTGACGGACCGCGTCGCGACACGCGCGATAGCTGGCGACCGCGTCGCGTTCCCCGGGCTGGCGAATCAGCCGGTGCAGCGGCACATCGATCTCGTATTGGAGAAACCCGGTGCTACCAGCCGTGCTGCCGTGCGCGACATCGCGCCGGTCGAGCACGACGACACTAAACCCCGCCTCGGCCGCATGCAGCGCCGCCAGCGCGCCCGTCACGCCCGCGCCGATGATCGCGACCTCGCACGCGACATCGTTTTCCAGCGGTGGAAAATCGCCCGGCAGGCCGTGGCGGATCGGACTGAAGGGGGTGGACGACAACAAATCCATCGGCCCATCCGCGACCTCAACGGGTGAGATCGATCTGCGCGTGGTCGGCCCCGGGCATGGTGGGGCGGCCGCCGAGCGCCACCTTGGCCGCGTGGTAGAGCATGATCATGCGACTCGAACTCCCGTCCCAATATTCCGCCCGGTGCGGCGTGACCTGCACGAGGCGCAACACCGGATCGGCGGGGCCGTTCGGAAACCACACTTCGACCCACGGATTCCACAGCTCCCAAGCCTTGGTCTCATCCCGCACGATGAGCGCGGTGCCGGAAATCGCCACGTAGCGTTCATGCTTCGGGTCGGAGAACCCGAGCGACACTTCGTGGGTGGAACCGATTTCTTCCGCCTTGGCCGAGTCGGCGGAGGTGAAGAACCACAGGTGGTCGAGCGTGGGGTTGCGCTGCACGGCCATCGGCCGCGTGTGCAGCGACCCGTCTGCGGCGACGGTCGTCATCATGGCGATGCGGATGTCGGCGATGAGGGCTTGGAATTTTTCAAGGTGCTCGACCGGTTCGGTGGGAGGGAGTGATATCATGATCGAATGAAGGGGGACTGCTACGCCAGCGCAGGTGCCGCGCGCCACGGCGGATCCTCAGCGCTTTTGCTGCTCCACCGCGCTGACCATGTTGCGGCTGAACGCCACGCGGATGACTTCATCCACGCGCGTGCGGTAGATGTCCTGCGTGACGGGTTCGTGAAACACCACGTAGCCGCGCCCATTGGCCGCCGGCACGATCACGCGGTGCCAGCCCACCCACGCCGTGCCCTCGTATTGCTGCCAGTAGGTTTTGTAAACCCAGACGGGTTGCTCGCCGTCGGCCGTGGAGATTTCCCGGGTTTCGTCCGGATGGCCCAGCGCGATATAGACCATGTCCTGCGTATCGCCGACATTGATCTTGCCGCGCTCAAGGCGCTTCTGCGTCGCGGTCGGCAACGAATCGAACACCTCGGATTTTTCGTTGGACCGGGCCTTAAACGTGTCGCAACCGGTGAGGAAACCAGCGACACCCAGCGACGCGCAGACCAACAGTGGAAATGATTTCTTCATGGGAGACATGGGTGATAAGCCGACCGCCGCACCATCGTTGGGCGCCGGTCGGCATGGCGGTATTGTTATAGTAGCGGCGGAGCGGCGGAGGTTCCGCCTTCCGGGGACAAAGCCCGCCGCCGACGGCCTCGTGTATTTTTTAATAACACGCTTTGGGGTGAACCTCCGGGCCGCGGAGGTTACTATGATTCGCCTATGAAAACATCATCATCATTCAAACCCGCGGCGCTTGCCGCCCTGTTCACCACCAGCTTCGCGCTCGTCTCCTTCACCGGGGGCTGCGCTTCTACTCCCACGCAGGAAAGCGCCGGCGAATACGTCGATGACAGCTCCATCACCGTCAGGGTGAAGGCGGCCTTCGTGAAGGATCCGGTGGTCAAAGCCATCGACGTCACCGTCGAGACGTTCAAAGGCGTCGTGCAACTCAGCGGCTTCGTCAACACCAGCGCCGAGAAGGCTCAGGCCGGTGTCCTCGCGGCCAGGGTCAAAGGCGTGACCAGCGTGAAGAACGATATCGTCGTGAAGTAGGAAACCCCGCGCAGAATTACACCGCGCCTGCATCGACGCCCCCGCACCGGGGCGTCGATTTTTTTCGCCGCAAGGAGCTGCGATCATCTGACCGAGGCGGGCGCCGGAAATTTTCAAAACTTTCCCGAGCAGCTGGCTGATCGTGATCGGCAGGTCGCGCACGGCACGGCAACCGGAAGCAGCCGTCCCCCTTTCAGCGTCGCGTCGCGGCGCGTGCCGGGCGCGCCATCACCAGCGCCACGATCCCCACCCCGATGTTCACGCAGGCCACGGGGCGGTTCGCATTGAGCAGCCGCACGATGATTCCCTGCACGCCGGGAACGAACCAAAGCAGGCCGACCGCGAGCAGGAGGCCGCCCACAAAAAGCAGGTAGCCGCGCACCCGCCCCGCGCGCCCGCACCAGATGCCCGCGATCCCCAGCGCGAGGTGAATGAGGGAGTGAAGCAGGTTGGTCGAGAGCACGCCAAAAACCACGGGACTGAACAAGCCCCAAACGCCCTCGATCAAAAGCAACACCCCGAGCGTGAGGGTGAAGGAAGAGCGCGGATTCATGGTCTGCATCGCAATGTAGTGATGACGGAGCGGCGGAGGTTCCCCGCCCGACCGCAAAAAACCCGGCACCGGCGGCTTCGCGCCGTGCCGGTGCGCCGCGAAATCAGCGGGGGCGAGAGGCGAAGGCCGACGGCGCAGATCGCCCGATTCTTTGGAACCCGCGTCTCTTCGTCCCTACCAATCAAACACCGGTTTCAAGTCGTGTCAGGGAAGCGATCACCAAAAACTTTATGCAACCCCAAGGCCAGGTATGAAACCGAACGATCAGAACGGCGGCCGGCCGGTGGTGGAACGTCCGTTTCGCGTGCTGATCCTCGCCGGCTCGGACCGGCGGCAATACAACTGTCCCGGCGTCGATTCCAAGGCGCGCACCTTCATGTTGCGCATGGCGGAAAGGCTGCCGCAGGAATGGGAACTCGACCTTTACGCGCGGCTCGATCTGGCGGACGCGTGGGCGATCGTCGCACCGGTGAACTGGTATGGGCCGACCAGCAATCTGAAGCTGCTCTTCGATCGGCTCGTCTGCATGAACGGCGGCAATCCACGCGAAGCGCTGATCAAGCACAAGGACCCCGAGCTGGCGATGCAGCTCGAACATTCGCCGGAATGGCCGGAGCTGAGCGTGAATCACCTGGAAGGCAGGACGGCGGGATTCTTCTGCTACGGCGACGCCGGCGGCGATGAAATGGACGCCGCCGGCCGGCCCAAACTCCTCCGACACAAAGAGTGGTTCGACCCGGCGCAGGAGCCGTTCAAGGCGAATCGTGACAGCTATGCGCCACTCGTCTGGCAATGCCGTTACGGCGGCATCGAAGTGCCGGACGAACTCTGGCACTACACCCAATTTGGCATCGGCGAGAAATACAGCGACAATCAGGCCGAGCACCTCCCGCAGCGGCCGGAGGTGATTGCGGAATTCGACGCGTGGACGGAGCGTTTCGCGGCGCACGTTCGCGCGAAAGGCAAGGTGCGGCCGGGCCTCTATCGCGCGTTTGGCTACCAGCCGCCGCCGCATCGGTGGCGCGATGTGCAACTCGGCTGGCGCGACGCGCGCATGCGCCTCGGGCTGCCCCGAAAAAATTCCTCACCGGAAAAACAGCAGGCCGCCGGCTTGAACCAGGATGCGACGCTGCACCCCAAGCAGAGCACGCGACTCCAGTCGCGCGCGCCAAAATGATCCCGGTTTATCCCTCCTCGATTACTGGGGCGCGCCGAAGGGTTCGTTGAAACCGCCCAGCACGATGCGACCGTCCACCGTGGGTGGAGATAGACGCCGGGCTCGGCCGTTTCGCAGATCAGCGTGCAGTGCCAGTGAGTTTCTCCGGACGCTTATTTCTCGGCCTTCATCATTTTCCCGTCTTGGGAAATCGAGTCGCCGTCCTTCATCATCATTTCTGGCCGTCGGCCATCATGACGTTCCCGTCCATCATTACCTGCGTGCCGTTGAACATTCTAATGTCCTCCGTCATCGCCATGGCCTCGCCGTTTTTCATCACCATATCTTACTGTCCATTATCATGACCGCGTCTTTTTTCATCATGGAGCCGTCGTGGGCCGCATAGGAAAGCGACACCAGGCCGAGGGAGAGGGTGAACATTCGCTTAAGCGTATTCTTCATTAGATCCCGCTGCGAGACCGGCAAGGCATCTCCGCAGTTTATGAGTGTCGGTCAGGAATAGATGACGATGCTCAGCGCTATCTTTTTAAGCCCGTCATGAAGCGCCTCGTCGAAAAACATCCCCTGGCGATCCGTTGGTTCCATTGGGTGAATTTCCCCCTGCTGACCGCGATGATCGTGAGCGGACTCATGATTTATTGGGCGACCAGCGACGAGCGGCTGAGGAACGGCGTTTATCGGATTGGCTGGGGAGAAACCACGCTCTTCCATTTTTTCCCGGACGGGTTTTGAAAAGGCCTGGGACTGGGCCAGCAACTGGCGAGCGGCATGGCGTGGCATTTTTTTCTTCGTGCGGCTTTTTGCCCTCAACGGTGCGGCCTACGTGCTCTACACGCTTTTTTCCGGCGAATGACGCTTCCTGGTGCCCGGCCGGCACGCGTGGCGCGGGGCGTGGCAGATGATGCTCCACGATCTGCATTTGAGCAAAACGCTGCCCGCGTTCACGCGCTACAACCCCGCCCAGCAGATTGCCTACAGACTGGTGATCGTGATGGGGGCCGGCAGTCTGCTGACCGGTCTGGCGATTTATCGACCGGTGCAACTCGGCTGGCTGACGGGGCTCCTCGGCGGCTACCAATGGGCACGCTTCGAACACTTCTGGCTGACGAGCGGCTATGTGCTTTTTTTCGCGGTTCACATCATGCAGGTCGTCCGCGCGGGGTGGAACAACTTCCGTTCCATGGTCGCCGGCTGCGAAATCCGTGAGCGGGAGCCCTCCGCCTATGACCGAAAATAACGGCAACGATCCATTGCCTCGAGCGGAGGCTGAGACAGCAGCGCAGAATGACGCAGCGGTCGCATTGGAACTGCGTCGGCGCACCCGGCGCAGTTTCCTGGTCGCGTTGGCCGCCGCATCGGCCGGCTTCGCCGGTTGGCGCTGGCTGAAATCGCGACCGGAGGCGGGCGGAATCCCAGGCCCGCTTCGCTCACTGTTGGGATTCAATCAACGCCTCGGCGAAGGGTTGTTCGATCCGAATCGTCAGGTGCCGGAATTGCCCGACACCCAGCGTTCCCGGCCGGGGCCACGGGTGAACGGCGACATCGGCCTCAATTCGCCGGTGGATCTCGCCGCGTGGCGACTGCGCATCGCGGGTCAGGATGCGGAATTAACCCTGCGCGATCTCAAGACGTTGCCGGAGTTTTCCCAGACCACGCCCCTGAACTGCATCGAGGGTTGGACGACCGTCGCCCGGTGGACCGGGGTGCGATTGATCGACTTGGCCGACAAGTTTTTCCCGGGCGGAAAGACGCGCCCCTACTTCGGCCTCACGACTCCGACGGGCGACTATTTTGTCGACCTCGATGCGGCGAGCGCCTTTCACCCGCAGACGCTGTTGTGCTACGCGGTCGACGGAAAAACCCTCAGCCTCGATCACGGCCCCCCTGCGCCTGCTCATTCCTGTGAAGTATGGGATCAAAAACTTGAAGCGCGTCGGGACGATCGCGTTCACCGATCAACGGCCCAACGACTACTGGGCGGAACAGGGATACGATTGGTTTACCGGGCTCTGATCGCATGGCCAAAAACTGAAACGCGCCACCGGCGGATCCCCGGGATCCCCGAAATGCCAAAAAAGCGCCGGGTCTACTTTGATCCTTTGCCGCCCGGGCTGAGTAAAATCGTCCGGAGCGGGAATAACCAAAAAATCCAACGGGTTTTAATTTTTCCAGAGTTCCTCGGACTCGGGCTCAAGATTATCGAACCCCTTGACCAGTCCGGCGAGGACTTCGGCGGAGGTGTTGAACACCGCCCGGGCCTTGGGATCGGTAGCTTTCCCGGCGTCGGCACGCAGGTGTGCGATCAGCCGGATCATCTGGCTCTTAAGTTTCTGGGCGTGATGGAACTCGGTGCCGGCAGTGGAAGAATACATGGGGCTGAATTTATTGCGGAGGTCGAAGGCCGGTTGGGTCAAAATTTGGGCGGCGAGAACTGGCCGCGTTTGGGGGCTGGAGGCAGAAATGCTTTCCGCAATTGCTCGGCGGCGAAGGCCACCGCTTCCTTCGCCTGCGGCAGCACGGCCCCCATGCCGAAAAACTCGTGCGTGACGCCGTCATAATTCCGATACACCACGGGCACGCCGGCCGCCTGGAGTTTCTTGGCGTAAGCCTCGCCCTCGGAGCGCAGCGGATCTATTTGGGCGGTGATAATCGTGGCGGGCGGGAGTCCGGCAAAATCCGGCGTGCGCAAGACCGCGAGTTTGGGATTTGTGGCGTCACCCGGCTCGGCCGCATATTTGAAAAACCATTCCATGAGCGGTTTGTTCAGCGGTTTTGCCTCGGCGTTCTCGACGTAGGAGGGCGTGTCGGTCTTCGAGTCCGTGACGGGATAAACGAGAAGCTGATGCACCGGTAACGGCACGCCCAGATCGCGGGCCCGGATGCAGACGGACGTGGCGAGATTACCGCCGGCGCTCTCACCGGCGACGGCGATGCGGCGCGCGTCCCCCTTGATTTCGGCGGTGTGGGCGAGGGTCCATTGATAGGCGGCAAAGGCATCGTCGTGCGCCGCGGGGAATTTGTGCTCCGGCCCCTGGCGGTAGTGACTCGATACCACGACGGCCTGCGCGGCGTTGGCCAGCGCACGGGGCGACGAATCGTAGGTGTCGAGATCGGCGAAGACGAAGCCGCCGCCGTGAAAGTAAAGGATCACGGGAAACGGCCCGTCGCCCTGGGGCGTATAGACGCGGATTTTTATTTTTCCCGCCGGGCCGGCGATGGAGCGGTTATCCAAGTCGCCGACTTTTTCCGGCTCGGTGCTTTGCCCGCGGGATTTCAACAGCGCCTTCACGGCGTCGGCGGGGCTCGGTTGTTTGCGCGCCTCGACGGGCGTCAGGGTGGGAATCGGTTTTCCGCCGAGCTGGGCGTGCTGATCGAGCACGGCCTGCATCTCGGTCTCGGGCTGGTGTGGGGAGGACATGGTCATGGTGGGACGGACGGTGGATTGAGCGCGGAGGGCAGAGCACTGACCGACCGTGAGGGTGGCCAATCCAACGATGCCGCGCACGAAAGAGTGCGGTTTTAATTTCAAACAGTTCATGGGAGATTCGATGCAGTCATGCGTGCTGCCAATTGGTATGGTCGTTGGTCAGCCCGGCCGCATAGGCCTGCGCGCGAAAGCCCAGCTCCCGCGACTGAATGGAAGCGAGGTAGTCACTCCACGCGTCAGACCATTGGTTGAGCGCCTCCTGCAACGCCGCGGAGCCGAGGAGACCTGCGGTTTCGGCCGCGTCCATGATATTTGCATTCAGGTAGAGGGCAGCGTTGCGCAGCGCACCCAAGGTGCGGGTGCCAATCACGCTCCACGGCTCCAACCTGCTGGCACGCTCTTCGGGCTGAATCGTCGCGAGAAGGGCGCACACCGACGCGTCGTGCGTAGGCGGCAGAACCAGTCCTTCGACGAGCACGATTTTAGGTAATCGAGGCAAACACGCATGACATGCCTCGGCAAAACCGATCACGGCCTCTCGCAGGCAGATTTCATCGGCGGGCAGACACGGGTAGAGGGTGTGCGCCGCCTGCTTCGCCTGGCAGGCACCGGACACGAGGGCGGCCAAATCATGGACGAACAGATCGTAGAGGTTGCGGGCTCCGTAGGCGGCGGTCGTCGTGGGGGATGGGGCAAGGCTCCAGAATTGAGCGGTGATGCATCCGCCTGGAGCGACAAACAAATTTGAGGTCATGGGGTGTGATGGGATAGTTTTTTTTTGATGAGGGTATGCTGCCGGCTCATGAGCAGTTCGCGAAATCCACCAACCGCGCCCCACGCAGCGCCGAAGGCAATCTGGCTCGCAGTCAAACGCAGCAGCTATGGCAACGGGTTCAAGGAGTGCGCGCCCGCCACCTAGGGTGATGGGTGGCGGGCGGCACATTAGTCTTAGTCCGCGATTGCGCGATCACGACTTCCGCCGCCGGCACCAATCGTGCGGCTTCCGCGCCCCACAGTTCCGGGCCGCTTTCCAGCCGACGACTCAGGTTCGTTTTCGTGGCTCCCGCCGAGAGCGTTTTGGTTGTCCCCGCCTCGCGCCAAACCCGTGAGCGATTCATTGGCCGCTTTCTCCTCGTCGAGGATGGTCAGCAAAAGCCCGGCCGCCGTCTCGTTGCCGAGCAACCCCGCCCACTCGTGCAGGCAGCCGTAAGAAGCGATTTCGTAGTGTTCGACTTTCTGCGCCGCGGAAATCAGCGCGGCATTGATCGCCGGAGAGCCTTTGAAATCGGATGCGATTTCGTCGCCCTCTTCCAGCAACCCAACCGTGGCTTCGCATTTCTTGCCCTTGGGTTTCTTGCCAAAAGCCTTGAAGACTTTTTCGAGCTTCGTCACGTGGCCTTCGGTTTCCTTCAGATGGGATCGGATCGCCGCCTGCAAGGCGGGGGAGGTGGCGGCCTTGGCCATCTTCGGCAGCGCCCGCACCAAGCGCTGTTCGGCGTCATACATGTCCGCCAGTTCATCCAGAAATAAATCTTCGAGTGTTTTCATCGGTGTTTCTAAAATTGGTTGGAAATGGGGAAAGATTTCCCGCGGCCGAGCTGTCCCGGCCGCGGGAGTTATGGTTCAACTGCGATAGTGCACGGCCGACACGGCCTTCTGAGGCGGGCGGTCGGAGAGACGCTCGGCGGGACGGTCGGAGGGATGGTCGGAGAGACGGTCGGCGGGACGCTCGGAGCGACGCTCGGAGGGAAGGTTCTTATCCTTGGGTGCGTCGGGTGCGGACGACTCACCGGTGGTGCAGATGTCATGCGCGCCCGCGTTGGTGAAGATTTCCTTGGCGCGCTTGATTTCGTCCGAGTTCTCGGTGTGGACGGAGATCAGAATGTTGCCCTCCTTGACCTTTCCCTCGTAGCGCTTGGCTTCGATCTCGGGGATGCCCAGACCGATCAAACCGCCGGCGATGCCACCGACGGCGGCACCGACCGCCGCGCCGCTGAGCGCCGCGAGAATCGGGCCGGCCGCGATGAACGGACCGACGCCCGGAATGGCGAGCGCGCCGATGCCGGCGATCCAACCCAAGGCACCGCCGACGACGCCGCCCGTGCCCGCGCCGGCGACCGCGCCTTCCGGCGCCTTCGTGCTTTTCTCGTGGGCGAAGTCCCGCGTCGTGCTCTTGTCGGGAAAGAGCGCCGAGATGGAGTTGTTGGAAAAGTTCGCGTCCTTCAGGCAATCGACAATGCGATCGGCCTGGGCGTGTGAGGTGGCGATACAGAATACAGATTTCTTAGACATGATTGTTTCCTCTAGTTTTTTCGTTTTTTTCAGTGCATTGGACCAAATAGGCGGCGAGGGAAACTCGCGCGTCACTTTACCTCGAGCTGGTTGTCGACGTTTTTCATCCGAGCGACACCGCTGGCGATCTCGCCGATGAGGCGTTTC
>JANXSC010000256.1 GCA_025352845.1 Opitutaceae bacterium | reverse complement strand
ATGAAAATCAAAAATCTATCCGCCCTACTGGTCCTTATCGCGAGCCCCCTCGTGGTGTTCGCCTCCCACGACACCGATCGCAAGATCGAGGAAGCGGCAAAGGCTTCCTACAACTATCGCACCGTCCTCGAAAATCACGTGAAGGTGAAGGCGAACGACGGCGTCGTCACGCTCACCGGCACCGTGCAGGACGCCGACGAGAAGGCGCTCGCCGCGGACACCGTGGAAAATCTCCCCGGCGTCACCAGCGTGAAAAACGAAATCAAAATCAAGTCCTCCTATCCCGAGCACTCGGACGCGTGGATCGCGTTTAAGATTCGCAGCCGGTTGCTCGTGAAAGCCAACGTCAGCGCCGCCACGACCAAGGTCGCGGTGAAGGATGGCGTCGTGACGTTGAGCGGCACAGCCGACAATGTGGCGCAAAAGGATCTGACCGCGATCTACGCCAAGGAGATTGACTGGGTGAAGTCGGTGAAAAACGACATCGTCGTGAAAGACATGTCCTCAAGCCGCGAGACGATGAGCGAAAAAATCGACGACGCCTCCATCACCAGCCAGGTAAAATACGCGCTCCTCAGCCATAAGGCGACGAGTGCGCTGAAGACCAAGGTCAAAACCAACGATGGCGTGATCGTCATCACTGGCGAGGCCAGTTCCGAGGCGGAAAAATCCCTCGTCACGAAACTCGCCCGGGACATCCGCGGCGTGAGGTCCGTGGAGAACAACATGACGGTGAAAAGCTGAAACGGCTAATCCGTCAGCCACAATGGCCGGCGCGATCGCCCCCGGGCGATCGCGCATGTTTTCACCCCAGCGCACCAGAGTCACTCAGTTCTATCTCCAAGCTTTCATGCATCCCAAAATCAAGAATCGTCCCGTTGGCGAGAAGCCCGCGGTCAACGCGCCCAAGCCTCCGATGGTGCACGACGTGACCAAGCAGAACGCCTCGGCCAATGCCGCTTCGCGCCGCAAACAGGTCGCCATGCAACCCGCCTCGGGCTCCGCGAACCACGCCCGCCATCACGTCTCACCGAAGGGCCAGTCCTGAATCCCAGCCGATCGCACCCCGAATGAAAACCAACATTGGACTGAACGACGAAGCCCGCCTCGAGGTCGGCCAGATGCTTAACCTGATCCTCGCCGACGAATATGTGCTCTACGCCACGACGCGCGATTACCACTGGAACGTCACCGGCCCGGAGTTTCGCAGCCTGCACCAGCAATTCGAGGAGCAGTATGATCGCATCGCGCAATGGATCGATGATGTGGCCGAGCGCGCCCGCGCCATCGGCGTCGGCGCCCGCGGCAACTGGGCGGACCTGACGAAAGGCGCCCGCACCTCCGCCGATCCCGGCATCGGGCTCGCCGCCGAGCACATGCTCGCCGAGCTGCTCGCCCTGCACGAGGAGCTGATCGTGCAGCTCCGCACCGACAGCGAAGCATGCACCGAACGTTTCAAGGATGCGGGCACCGCCGACTTCCTCACAGGTCTGATGGAGCAGCATGAGAAGATCGCCTGGATGCTTCGCTCCCAGCTCGAAACCGAGGCAGCCGAGTCCTCCTGATCGCGTTTCCATATTTCTCCCATGAACAAAATCCTGTCCCTCGCGCTTCTCGCCGGCGGTGTCGTGCTGATCGTTTTCGGCATCAATGCGTCCAATTCCGTCGGCTCCGATTTCTCCCGGATGTTTACCGGGTCGCCCACCGACAAATCGATCTGGCTGCTGCTCGGCGGCATCGTGCTCGCGGCCATCGGCGCCGGCGGCCTGCTGCGCGGATCGAAGTCCTCCTAGTTTCTCTCCGCCCGCTTCCCGCCTTGTCCACGCCCGGCTGCGGGTGCGGCCTAGGCGGCTGCCGATAGGCCTCCAGCGCTCCCACTCTCGATCTCATGATTTCCCAAGCCAAAAAAATATCTCCGGCAGAAAGCCGGCTCTCGGCTCCTGCGGTGTTCGTCCCCGTCCCCCGGTGGAAGCGCGCCTTGGATGTGACCTGCTGCCTCGTGGCGCTGCCGGTGCTCGCCCTTGCGACGATCGGCGTGGCCGTGCTCACGGGATTCGCCTCACGCGGTCCCATTTTTTTCCGTCAGGAGCGCGTGGGTTTCCGCGGTCGAAAATTCAATCTCTACAAATTCCGCACGATGCATGTGAAGGCGGACGTGACCGGCCATCAGGCGCACTTTGCGGAATTGGTCCGGTCGAAAACGCCCATGCAAAAATTGGACGCGCGGGGTGACAGTCGGCTCATTCTGGGTGGAGGTCTGCTCCGGGCCTCGGGTTTGGATGAGCTCCCGCAGATCATCAACGTGCTGCGGGGCGAGATGAGCGTGGTGGGTCCGCGCCCCTGCATCCCCTACGAGTATGAGCAATATTCGCCCCTGCATCGGGGCCGCTTTGCCTGTGCCCCCGGCCTCACCGGACTCTGGCAGGTCTCCGGTAAAAATCGCACTACGTTCGAGGAGATGGTGCAGCTCGATATCGACTATGCAAAACGGCAGTCACCGGCTCTCGATTTGCGAATAATTGCCATGACCGTCCCCGCCGTTTGCGGCCAGGTTGCCGATTTGAGTCGCGCCAAGTTTGCCGCCCGGATCGGAAAACTTCGGGCGCAACCGCGTCCAGTGGCTGTCCGTGCCGTGCGGGATTGACCAAGCGTCCTCACGTCCCATTCTCCGGCTCCGGCGGAATAAGTTTCTCGAGCCCTCTTCTTCCAACGCTGAAATAGAATACTCACCCATGAACAAATACGCCGTGAGTCTGCTCATCGTTGCTTTGATTGCGGGCGGCTTTGGGTTCTTTGTCGTCGTCGGCATAGCGGCGATGATTGCGAAGGTGCTGTTCGGTCTCCTCCTTGTTCTGTTTCTCGTCTGCGTGTCCCGGCGCCGGCGATCCGAACGCTGATTCGCGACACCGCACCCACCACCCATTTTTTTTCCGTCCGTAAACCAGTAAACTCCCAACCATATGAAAAACGAAAATAGAACTGAAACCGCCACCGCCCACACGCCCAAGGAACTTCTCGCCGAGCTGCAATCGCTTGTCTCTGAGGCTCAGACGATGATGACCGACTCGCTTTCGGAACATTCGGCCGAGGCCATCGAAAACCTGCGCCAGCGCTTCGCCGTTGCCCAAGAACGTTTCTCCGAGGCCTATCAGGGCGCGAAGCAGCGCGTCGTCGCCGGCGCCAAGCGCACCGACGTGGCTATCCGCGAGAATCCCTACCAGGCTTTGGCCATCGCGGCCGGCGTCGGACTCATTGTCGGCGTGCTCCTGGGGCGTCGCAACCGCTAAGGTCGCCCTGTCATGGCAACGCCCCCCCCCGGCTCCACCGGTTACCTCGCTTCGCTCCGCGTGCTCGGCGGTGGTCTGCTCGCGGCGTTGCGCGACCGGTTGCAGCTTCTCTCCCTCGAGTTGCACGAGGAAAAATTCCGCGTGATCCAGATCTTCATCTGGATCAGCGCGGCCGTTTTTAGCGGGATGATGGCAATCTCCTTCGCCAGTCTCACGCTCGTGTATATTTTCTGGGAGAGCGCGCGGCTGGCCGTGCTCGGCGGTCTGGCGCTCGTCTACATCGTGGCGTTCGTGACTATTGTGATCGCGTTTCGCCGCTACCTCGCGCGCCAGCCCAAGCCGTTCGCGGCCACGTTGAGCGAAATCGGCGATGATCTAAAGTCGGTGGCGTCCTAACATGTATCCCGACCGGGAGCTAATCCGACTCGGCGCGCACAAGGCCGCGCTGCGCCGGCGCATCGCGCGGAGTCGCGTTCAGAACGCCACCGCGGTCGCGCGCCTGGCGCAGCCCTTCGCTTGGCTTGAGCGTGCGGTGGCATTTGTGCTGAGGATCACCGCGAACTCGTCGTCTGCGGTGGTGCCCATGGGCATCCTGATGGTGTCCGCGCGTTTTCCC
>JANXSC010000230.1 GCA_025352845.1 Opitutaceae bacterium | reverse complement strand
TGGCCGGTCTCACACCCGCCCGCGCCTTCGCCGCGTCCAACGCCCTCGAGTATCAGATCAAGGCCGGCTTCTTGTTCAACTTCGCCAAATTCGTCGAGTGGCCGGGTGCCTCGCTCGCCTCCGGCGCGAGCGTGCGCCTCGGCATTATCGCGCCCGACGAGGTTTACGGCCTCATGGAAAAGGCTCTCGCCGGCAAACTCGTCGGCGAGCGACCCCTGATCGTCGAGCGCGTGACTGCCGCCCAAGTCGAGTCCGGCACGGCGCTGCCGAACATTATCTTCGTGCATCAGGACACGTTCCGGCTGCAAGCGGAACTCGGCTTCTCGGCCCAGCAGCTCACGACCCTCGCAGAGAAACAACCTGTGCTACTCGTCGGCGAAAGCGCCGGCTTCGCGACCTCGGGTGGCATGATCGGCTTCGTGCAGCGCGGCGAAAATCTCCGTTTCCAAGTCAATCTCGCGAGCGCCCAGCGCGTCGGCCTGAAACTCTCCGCCCGACTTTCCGGCCTCGCCGAGATCGTCAGCTCCACCAAGCAATGACCTCGGGCCGGATCGTTCGCCGGTTGCGACAGTGGCTCCGTAGCAAGAGCCTCCGGCACAAGCTCGGCATCATCACATTTCTGGCTGTGACGTGCGCGGCGCTGGCCGCCTCGGCGGCCCTGCTGGTCTTCCGCATTTTTGAGCAGCGCGCCGATCATGCGGCGGAAACGCTGGCGCTCACGCAGGTCGTCGCCGAGAACGCCATCGGCCCGGTGAGTTTTCAGGACCCAACCTCGGCCGTGGCCGTGCTCGCCACTCTGCGCGCCAAACCCGCCATCCGCGGTGCCGTCATCGATCTGCCGATGCAAAAGGATTTTGCCACGTATGGAGAGCCGCCACCGGCGGCCGACCGGACGAAGCACGAGGGCCGCACCGCGACCTATGATGGCTGGTGGCTGCACACCTCCGCCGTCATCGGCACCGAATCATCTCACCTCGGCACGGTGCATCTCGTCTCCGACCTGCGCCCCATGCTCTGGGCTGACATGCGCGCCTCCCTCGTCGCGCTCGGACTCGCGCTCGGGCTCGCGCTGGTCCTGAGCCTGTTTGTGTTGAGCCGGCTCCGCGGCATCATCCTCAACCCCGTCGAAAATCTGCACGCGGTCACGCGCCGCGTCACGGAAAACGCCGACTTCTCCCAGCGTGCCGAGGTGATCAGCGGCGACGAGATGGGCGAGCTCACGCTGGCGTTCAACCGCATGCTCGACCGCCTGCAAGCCAAGGAAGGCGAGCTGCGCTCCGCCAACACGAAACTCACCGGCGAGATCGACGAGCGAAAACGACTCGAGGCAAAACTGCTGGAGACCTCCCGCCAAGCCGGCATGGCCGAAGTGGCCACCGCGGTGCTGCACAACGTGGGCAACGTGCTCAACAGCGTGAACGTCTCGGCCAACCTTATCGTCGAACAGGTGCGTAAATCGAAGATCACCAGTCTCGCCAAAGCGGTGCAGATGCTGCGGGAGCACGAACACGACGTCGGAAATTTCCTGACCCACGACCCAAAGGGTAAACAGATCCCGCCATTTCTCGTGGCTATTTCCGAACAGCTGACACGGGAGCAGGGCACCCTCGGCAAGGAGGTCCAAGGCCTTCAGACCAACATCGAGCACATCAAGCAAATCGTGGCGACGCAGCAGAACTACGCCAAGGTTTCCGGGGTTCACGAAAATCTTTCCATCAACGAACTCGTGGAGGATGCCCTGCGCATGAGTTCGGGTTCGCTGAGCCGCCACCAAGTCGAAACCGTGCGCGACTTCGCACCGGTGCCTCAAGTGCTGGCCGACCGCCACAAGGTGCTGCAGATTCTCGTCAACCTGATCAGCAACGCCAAACAGGCGATGGAGTCGCGCCTCGACGGCCGATGCCTCACGCTGCGCATCGGGCTCGGCGCGCAGGAACGCGTGCGCGTCGAAGTGATCGACAATGGCATCGGCATCCCCGCGGAGAACCTCACGCGCATTTTCAATCACGGCTTCACCACCAAGAAATCCGGCCACGGTTTCGGCCTGCACAGCTGCGCCAACACCGCAAAGGAACTGGGCGGCAGCCTCGCCGTCCGCAGCGAGGGCATCGGGCACGGCGCAACGTTTCTGCTCGAGCTTCCCACCGTCGCGAAATCCAGCCGAAAGACCACTCCGCCTTTCATCATGGCAGGCGCGAACCTCAGTCGCGCCGCGTAATCCAAACCATTCTCATTTATGCAAACGAACTCGCGCATCCTCGTCATCGACGACAACGCCGCCATTCACGAGGACTTCCGAAAGATTCTCTGCCCTGTCATCGAGCCCACCAAAGTCGACGAGCTGGAAGCCGCACTCTTCGATACCGAGACCAAGCGCCCGGCGCAGACAATCTTCGACGTCGACACCGCGAGTCAGGGCGAAGAGGGACTCCAAAAAATCCAGCGCGCGCTGGCCGAAAATCGCCCCTACTCACTGGCCTTCGTCGACGGCCGCATGCCGCCGGGTTGGGACGGCGTTGAAACCATCGTGCACCTGTGGAAGGCGCACCCCGATCTTCAGGTGGTCATCTGCACCGCCTACTCCGACTATACTTGGGAGGAGATCGTCGCCCGCGTGGGGCAAAGCGACAGCCTGGTGATTTTGAAAAAGCCCTTCGACAGCATCGAAGCCCTGCAGCTTGCCCACGCCATGACCCGGAAGTGGAAACTCAACATGCAGGCCCAGGCCAAGACCGAGACCCTCGAAGAAATGGTCCGCGATCGCACCCAGGCGCTTGAGAACACCAACAAAAATCTCCTCCAAGCCAAGGAAGCCGCCGAGGCCGGCAACCGCGCCAAGAGCGACTTCCTCGCGACCATGAGCCACGAAATCCGCACGCCGCTCAACGGCGTGATCGGCATGACCGATCTGCTGCTCGACACCAAGCTCGACACCGAGCAGCGCGACTGCGCCGAGACCATCAAGTTTAGCGGCCAGACGCTCCTCGCCATCTTGGGCGACATCCTCGACTTCTCCAAAATCGAGGCCGGCAAGATCACCCTTGAATCAACCACCCTCAGCGCCCGCGCCATCGTCGCCGAAGCGATCAAGATCGTCGCCCATGGGGCGGCGGAGAAGAAGCTCACGCTCACGAGCGACTGCGACGAGCGGGCCCCCGCGCAACTCTTCGGCGATCCCACGCGCCTGCGCCAAATCATCCTCAACCTGCTCTCCAACGCGATAAAGTTCACCAAGACCGGGGGCGTGCACGTGGGCTTGCACTTGGAAACTCAGACGGAGCGGCAGACCGTCCTGCGTTTTGAAATCAAGGACACCGGCATCGGCATCTCACCCGAAGGCCAGGAAAAACTATTCACGCCCTTCACGCAGGCCGACAGCTCGACCACGCGGCGGTTCGGCGGCACCGGCCTCGGCCTCGCCATCAGCCGGCGGCTCATCGAATTGATGGGTGGACAAATCGGCGTCACGAGCACGCCCGGCGAGGGCTCGACGTTTCATTTCACGGTCCAGCTCGAATCCGCCGTGAGTTCGCGCGCGGCCTGAGCGGGCCGACCCTCCGACCGCCCATGCCAGCGCCGGGTGCGCATCTCACTTTCCTGCAGGTTGGTTTTTTGTAGGGCCTCAGCTTGCTGAGGCCTCGGGGCGGTTGCGGCTGATTGGCCTGAGCAAGCTCAGACCCTACGAATTGCAAGAAACTGAGATGCGACCCAGCGCCGGAGGCACGCGGGCCGCGCATCGACATCCGCGGGAATTTTCGCCTCAGTCGCCGCGTGCCGCCGACATCCCCACTGCCGCCACGCCCAAGGCCGGACGACGGCTTGCGGCGCCCCTGCCGCGCCTTCTCCCAACGCGCCCTGCTGGTGCTGCTGGTGCATTTCACCTGGGCCCGTTCCGCCGAGCCACCCGTGGTTCAGCCGCTACCTCGCACGCGCACCGAAGTCGACGCCGTGCTCAAGCTCGCCGCGCTTCCGCCGGCGAATCCGCGCGCGCTCCGCATTCTCCTCGTCGCCGGGCCGAAGGATCACGGCAAGGGCGAGCACGATTACCCGGCATGGCAGCAGGCGTGGGCTCCGCTAATCGCCAAATCCCCTGCGGTCTCGATCGACACGGCGTTTCCGTTTCCGACGGCGGAACAGCTCGCGGCGGCGGACCTCGCGGTTTTCTATTTGCGCGGCAAGTGGGACGCAGTGCAACTCGACGCGCTCGAAAAATTCCAGAACCGCGGCGGTGGCGTCGTCACGATTCACTGGGCGATCGGCGTGACCGGGCCGCCGTTGAAATTTGCCGAACGCGTCGGCCTCGCCTACCCGGCGGCGAAATACCGTCACGGCATCGTCGATCTCAAGCTCGCCACCGACCATCCGATCACGCGCGGGTTTCCGGCAAACGTGCGGTTCACCGACGAACCCTACTGGCCCTTCGTCGGCGACACCGCGCGCGTGCGCGTGCTCGGCACGTCCGACGAAAAGGCCGGCTCCGGCGATGCGATTCTGCCGATCCCGGTTCTCTGGACCCACGAGCCCGCGGGCGGCGGGCGCGCCTTCGTGTGCATCTTTGGGCACTACAGCTGGACCTTCGACGATCCTCTGTTCCGGCTGCTGTTGCTACGCGGCATGGCGTGGGCGACGCGCGAGCCGGTCACGCGGTTCGATGCGCTCGCGACGGATGGCGTCAAATTCGCCGAGCCGTGAAGCCGGTGCCCGGTCAGGGGATTTCGTAAAGCTCGACGAGGGCGACGCCGGTCGTGTTGTTCACGCCGGAGAGCTGCGCGGTGTAGCTGCCGGGGGCGAGCGTGACAAGGAGCGCGGCATCCTTGCTGGCAGCGGGCAGCGTGAAGGCGCCGACGGACGCGAAGGAACTGCTCAAGGAGCCGGAGCCGCCCCAGTCGTCGTTCTGGTTGATCTGCACGGCGCTCGAATTGAAGAGGCGCAGAAACGGATCGGCGAGGAGATCGGTGACGCCGAAGACCCCGAGCGTGGGACCGACGCCGCGGATGAGCAGGGTTTTCGGAGCGGTGCCGGAGATGGCGAAGCCGACGATCAGAATGTTGGCGCCGGTGCCGGCGACGCTGCGGACGGAGAGGTTGCTCAGACGGGTGCCAGGCGTGCCGGCGTCGGCATCGTAGCCCTCGACGAGGGCGACACCGGTGGAAGTCGTCGTGATGATTTGCGCCGAGTAGCTGCCCACGGGTAGAGGCACGAGCAGCGCGGCGTCCTTGGAGGCGGCCGGGAGAGCGAAAGCTCCGACGGCGGTGAACGCGCTGGTAAGCGTGGGGGTGCCACCCCAATCGTCGTTTTGATTGATCTGCGCGCCACTGGAATTGAAGAGCCGCATCAGCGGATCGGCGAGCACGCCGGGGACGCCGAAGCTGGCAAGCGTGGGGCCGACCCCGCGGATGAGCATCTGCTTCGTGCCGGAGCCGCTGATCGAGAAACCGACGATGAGCGTTTGCGCGCCGGTCCCGGCAGTGGAGCGCACGGAGAGATTCACAAGGCGGCTGATGTCGGGGTTCTCCACGGCGAGATCGAACTGGGCGAGGCCGGTGCCGACGGCGTTGTCGGCGGCGAGGGTGAGCCGATAGGTGCCGATGGCGCGCGGCGTGCCCGCGATCATACCGCTCGCGGCATCGAGGGTGAGTCCGCTCGGGAGCGCGGCGGTGCCGCGGACGCCGAAGGCACGCGGCGCATTTGTGGCGGTGATTTGAAACGAAAACGGCTGGCCGAGTCGCGCGCTCGCCGTGCCGGCGCTGACGATCACGGGCGGCCCGGCGAGAATCGTGAACGTGGCGAAGGCGACGGTGCTCGAACCGCGGGAATTGGTCGCGGTGAAGCTGGCGTTGAAGGTGCCGACCTGCGTCGGCGTGCCGCTCACGAGGCCGGTGACGGGATTAATCGTGAGACCGGGGGGAAGGCCCGCCGCGCTGTAGGCGCTGATCGGGCCATTGGCGGCAGTGACGGCGAAGCTGATCGAGTTGGCAACCGAGCCGACGGGCGGCGTGGCCGGGAGCTGAATCACGGGCACACTGGTGGGCACGGAATCGGCGGTGATCGCGAGATTGTCGAAGATAATGAAGTTGTCGCCGGCGGCGCGCTGGGCGTTGGCGATGACCCAGACGAAATCGAAGTCGCCCACATCGGCCGTGGTCGCGCCGACGGCGAAGGGCGAGTCGGCGACGAGTTCGGTCGAGTTGATGCGGGCGGTCCAGCGGCGCGTGGCAAAATTGAAGGTGCCGAGGAGCGTGTAGCGGGTGTTGGCGGTGAAGGTGAACGTGGACGGCGTGCGGGTGGAGCCGTCGCTGGTGGAAACAAGACGCGTGGCGGTATCGAAGTAGAATCCCCCGAGCAGCGTGCCATCGCGGCTGTAGAGGCTGAGGCGGAAGGCGTCGTTGCGGCCGTTGGTCGAGGCGATGAGGTTGATGTCGGCGCGGATTTGGACGAGCGGCGCGCCCTCGGCGACCGGATCGAAATTCAGCGGGCGGAAAACATAGACGCTGTTCGAGGTGGTAGCCGAAAAATCAGGCGCGCCGTAGCCGAGGTAACCGGCGCGGCCCTGGCCGGGCAGGCCCTGCGGGAGGATGCCCTGCGCATTACCCGAGGAGGGAGCGCTGATCTGATTCCATTGATCCTGTTTGACGAGCTGGCCGGTGCCGGGCGCGAAATTTTCAAAGTCGGTCGCGTAAACGGTGCTGGCATTGGCCGCCTGGGTGAGAATGAGCGCGATGGTGCCGGAGCCACCGGAATAGCCATCGACGGCGATGAAGTAGGTGCGACCAGCGACGGCGCGGAAGAAGACGGTGCTCGTGGAGTCTTCGTCGGAGGCGTCGTCGTTTTCCGCGATGCGCGTGAGCGAGGCGAGGGCGGAGCCGGTGTAAACGGCGAGCACGGTGTCGAAGTTGCTGCCGGCCGTGGTGATTGAAATAAATCCCGTGACGGGTGCGGTCCAGCGCCACCAGAGCGATTTCGCGGCGGGGTTACCGGTGAAATGGGCGGGTTCGCCCGGCTCGGCCGTGGCGGCGGTGCTGAGTGCGCTTGTGCGCACGCCCGTGGCGAGCGGGGCGGCGGCGGCGAAGGCGTTGTTTGTGGCGGAGCCCGAAGCGAGAGTCAGCCGGAGCGCGTAGTTGCCGGTCGCACCGTCGTAGCCATCGATCGCAAACGAGTAGGCGGTGCCGGAGCTGGCAGTGAACGTGAGCAGGCTGGTGGGATCGACGTCGCTGTCGTCGTTGCTCGCGACCGGGGCCAGGCTCGCGAGCGCGGAGCCCGTGTAAACGGCGAGCACGGTGTCGAACGCGCTGCCGCTGGTGCTGAGCGTGACGAGACCGGAACTCGGCGCGACCCAGCGGAACCAAACGGAGCGCGCGGCGGGGTAGCCGGCATGCGCGGGCTCGCCGCCTTCGCGCGACGCGTTCACCGTGGAGCCGTTGAAGGTCGCGGCCGAACCGGTGAGGATGGTGGAGCTGGCGAAATTGTCGTTGGCCGGACCGCCGGTGCCGGCGGTAAACGCGAGGCTGAATGCGAGATTGCCGAATACGCCGGCGTAGCCGTCCACCGCGAAATTGTAGGTCGTGCCGGCAGTTACGGTGAAGCCGGCCTCGCTGGTGAGGTTGCCGCCGCTGTCGTCGTCGCGCGCGATCACGGTGAGGGTGTTGAGTGCGGTGCCCGTGTAGACGGAGAGCATCGTGTCGTAGTCGCTGCCGCGCGTGGAAACGACACAGCGGCCCGCGGCGGGCGCGGTCCATCTATACCACACGGATTTTGCGGCGGGGGTGTCGCCGTGCGCGGGCTCGCCGGTCTCGGCGGTGGCGGCGTTGGTGATGGCGGTCGCGGTGGCGCTCGCGCCGGTGAGCGGCGCGGCGGCGGCGAAGTTGTCGTTGGCGGGGCGCGAGGGCGGCGGGGCCGCGAGCGCGAGCGCAAGAGCGATGGAGCCGGTGTTGTTGCCAATGCTGTCGACGGCGAGGTGATAAACCGTGCCGGCGACCACGGTGAAGGACGTAGTCTCTCCCGCGGCGGACGGTGCGAGGGCAGTGAGCGTCGACACGCCCGCGCCGGTGTAGAGTGCGACGCGCATCGCCGGGACGCTGCCCGCCGTCGAAACGGTGAGCGTGCCCGAACTCGGCGCGGTCCACGACCACCAGACGGACGTGGCGGCGGCGCTGCCGGCGTGAGCGGGCTCGCCCGCTTCGGCGGTGGCGTTGGCATTGCTGCCGGTGGTCGCGACCGAGGCCCCGCTGAGGACGATGCGATTAAGAAAATTATCGTTGGCGGGCCCGAAGCTGCTGTTGCCGCTCACCTCGAGCGTCAGCGCCGAGAAGCCGGTGCCGGTGGCGTTGGTCGCGGAGAGAGTGATTTGATAGGAGCGGGCCAGACTCACGCGGCCGGTGATCACGCCGGTGATGGAATCGAGGGCGAGGCCGCTCGGCAGGTTTTGCGCGCCGAATGCCGTCGGCGTGTTGGTGGCTTGGATGCGGTAGTTGAAAAGATTGCCGGCCCCGACGCCGGCGGTCGTGGGGCTGATGATGACAGGGACAAGGGAAGTCGGGGCGGCGATCGTAATCGCGAGGGCACGCGAACTGGTGCCGCCCGCATTGGTGGCGGAAATCTGGACGTTGAACGTGCCGGTTTGCACCGGTGTGCCGGCGATGAGACCGCTCGCCGAGTTCACGGTGAGGCCGGCGGGAAGACTGCCGTTTACACCGTAGGACGTGGGCGAGTTCGACGCCGTGGTTTGGTAACTAAACGGCACGCCACTCGTGCCGTTGGCCACGGCGGGGCTGCTGATCACCGGAGGCGTCACTGCGGCCGCGATGGTGATGACGAGGGTGCGCGTATCGGCACCGAGGGCGTTGCTCGCCCCGACGGCGACGCTGAAGGTGCCGGCCGCCTGCGGCGTGCCGCTGATCGCGCCCGTGGCGGAATTGAGGACAAGACCAGACGGGAGGTTGGGCGCCGTGAAAGCAGTCGGGAGATTGGACGCGACGATGACGTAGGTAAACGCGGCGTTGACGGTGCCACTCGCGGAGAGCGCGCTGGTGATCGAAGGTGCGCCGGTGGCGACGGTGAGGCTGTGGTAGGCGATGGCGCTGGAGGCATCGACGGTGGCGGGCACGCCGGTCGCGGCGTTCGCGAGGACATTGCCCTGACCGTCGAGCAATTGAAAACTGGTGAGGGTGGCGGAATCGCCGGCGATGGTGTCGCGCAAGGTGAGGAAATAGCGGTTCGCGCCCTCCTGACGGAGCTCGGAGAAGTCGAAGACAAACGTGCCGTCGACGGGCGTGCCGGTGCCGTTGAACGAGAACGATCCGCCCTGCTCGACCAATGCTCCGGGTGTATAGAGCGTCGCGGGGTTGGTTGCGGCGGCGGTGCCGCGCCCCGAAGTGACGCGGAGTTCCTTGCGGGCGGTGACGCCACGCAGCGTGAACGAGCCGACGAGTTGCGGCGTGTAGCTCGTGCGAGCGTTGAGACCGTAAACGGTGGCATCCCAAACCGGCTTCTGCGAATTGGCCGTGCTGCCGGCGCGATTCGAGGTGATGTCGGTGCCGACGTCGGCGACGGCGGAGGTGACGCGGAGCGCATCGTAGGCGACCCAGATGAAACCGCCGTCCTTCCAGTCGGGCCCCCAGGAGTTGGCGATGCGGAGTGCGCCTTTTTCACCGGGATCGACGCGGCCGTTTTTATTGAGATCGACCCAGAGGTTGTCGTTGTAGCCGACGACTGTCATCGCGTGGCCGCTGGAGTGGACACGCATGACTTTGACGACGGGGCGGCCGACGAGCGCGTTGTCGGCGGTCGTGGACGGGTCGTCGCTGGCGGTCGTGTAGTCCCAACCATTCACGTTGGTGGCCCACACGAGAATCTTGCCGTTGGCGAGGGCGGTCTTCAGTCGGTTGAGCCCGGCCTCGGTATCGATGCCGGTGATCGTGTAGCTCGAATCCATCCGGTTCTCGAGCGCCCGGCGCCAGACCCCGCCGTCGACGGGCCACTCAAGATAACTGGAGGGCACGTTTGCCCCGCTGTAGGGCCAGTCGCTCAACGTCGGCGCACCGTGCTTGAGCAGCATCTCGAAAATATCGGTGAACCACGAGCCGCCGTCGGCACCGCCGTTGACGAACGGGTAGACGAATTTTGGCGAAAATTTGTCGGCGTTGCCGTCGTTCCTCACGTTGAGCCCGCGCGCCTGCGCGACCATGAAGGTGGACATGTAATAGACGGAGGAAAAACACGCGCAGGAGCCGATGCTGCCCTGGTTGCGAATGGGCGGGAAAGCGGCGAGCAGGCTGTTGTCGGCGGCCGAGGGCAGCGCGGCGTCGGCGGCGGTCGGCGGCGTGCCGGGATCGACGGCGGGCGCGGTCGAAGCGGCAACACCGGGCGTGAAAATAATTTCGCCGCCGTCGGGCACGACGGGCAGCGAAAGCGGCGCGAGACCGTTGGAGACGCGCTCGTCGTTGACGCGCTTGAGCGCAAGCGCGTTGGGCAGCACGCGGACGGCCCGCGGGGCGAGCACGCGCATACGCTCCTCCTCTTCGGCGGTGGGCGCACGCAGGCCGAGCGACTGAGGATTACCGGCAGGATCGGCGGGCTGGGCGCGCAGGGTGAGCGCCAGCAACGCCAGCGGGAAAAACCGGAACAGGCGCCGAAGCGCAAAACGGCGGGGATGCATGGGGAGAAAGCGAACCTGACATTTGCGGACGTGCCGGACCGCGCGGGGGCGAAATTATTTCGGAGCGGGAGCCGGCGGAGGAGTCGCCGGCTCGGCGGGCAGCGGAGCCAGACCCTGCGCCTTGCGCTCCTCATTCAGGCGCGCGCGCGCGAGTTCGTTGGGCGTAAGCTCGGGATTTTTTTTAGAAATTTCCTCAAGCCGCGCCTTCTCCTCTGCGGTGGGCGGGCGGAGACCCAAGGATTGTGGGTCGCCTTCGGCGGTCGCCGGCGCTTTCGGCGGCGGGGCCTTCGGTGTCGCGGGCTCAGGCGGTCTGCAGCCGGAAAAAAAACCCGCGGTGGCGAACGCCAGAACCGAGAGAGAGCGGGTCGCGTTCATAACGGATCGGTTTGATGCGCCGGCCGGGAATTGCGACGCATTTTTCAAAAAAAACACGCCCGGGCCGGACGATCCACTTGCCGCCGGCAAACTCGAAGCTGAACGCGCGCGAGCCCGAAACACAAATCGACACGCCCGCCCCGGACGATGTAGCCTTTGCCCGCCATGAAACGCCTCGTCATCGCCGGCCTCATTGCTGCCACCGCGACACGGGCGTGCGCCGGACCGATCGAATTGGCGATCATCGCGGCCATGCGGCTCTCCGATCAACCGAACTACAGCTGGACCGCGACGGTCGCGGATGACGCGCGCACTTACGACATCGACGGCCGCACCGTCCGCGGCGGCTTCACCCACGTGAAGATGCCGGTCGTCGCCGCCGTGCGCCGCAAGCTCGGCCGCAGTGTGACCGACACGCAGATCGAACTGATCTTCCGCGGCAACGTCGCGTGTGTGATCGAGACTGAGACCGGCTGGGTGCGCCCCGGCGATTTGCCCGCGCCGGCGCCTGACAACTACGAGTTCGGCCACCTGCCGATGGCCACCGGCCATACGCCCATCTTCCGAACCCGCACGGGCAGCATCGCGCCCGGCGCGGGTGCCGGCGGAATCAACGTTCCGCGCAAGCGCGAGGAGCGCTCCACCGCATACAGCAACCTGCAGCTCGCCATCAGCCATCCGCACGAGGAACTCGCCGTCATCGTCAGTGGCCACACCGCTCTCACCGTCGAGGACAACGTTGTCTCCGGCACGCTCACCGAGCTTGCCGCGCAACTCCTGCTCGTGCACGACGGGCAAAACGAGATCTCGCCGGTGCGCGCGAAAGGAACATTCAAACTCTGGCTGCACGCCGGCCTGGTGACGAAATATCAGGTGAAGTTGCAGGGCCTGCTCAGTATCGAGACGCGCAACGGCCGCCGCGAAATCTACGTCCAGCAATCGACGGTCACTCAGATCAAAAATATTGGCATGACGACAATCGAGGTGCCCGACGCCGCCCGTGCGAAACTCGGCGGATGAGTGCCGGCGCGAAGTTTCCGTCTCCTGACCGGCCCTACTCTTTTGCTCGCGCACGCGGCGCGATGCCGGCCCAGCGGCCGAGATCGCGGTGAATCCGCGTGACGCGCTCGACCTGGCCCTTGGCCGGGAAGCGTTCGTAGAAACCTTCGTTGCGAAACTCCCGCGCCTGCTCCGTCCACGGCGCGAGTTTCGCGCGCCAGCGCTCGACGCGGCCCTCGGCCGGCTCCGCGTCCACCGTCGCCAGATCGGCGCACACGCGCAGCATGGCTTTCAGCGCCACGGGCTTCGTGACCATGCCGCTGTTGCTGCCCCAGCTCTCACCCCACACGGCGGCGGAGGCCTTGAGAAAATCGCGGACGATTTCGTAGTAGCGCGCGGCGGCACGGCGGTCGGTGCCGTCGGCGGAGATTTTTTTCCACGCGGATTTCACCCAGCGGTGGATCTCGTTGAAGAGTTCAGCCTGAAGGATCCATTTCTCCTGCTTGCTGCGGCCGCCGAGGCGGTTGATGCGGTAGCGCAGCGGGCTGTCGCCCTCGCTGTAGAGCATCTCGGCGATGTTCGCGGCGAAACGGCGATCGGGCTCGGCCCACGACACGCGCTCGTAGAGATCGACGAGATGGCTCTTGTTGATGCGCGTCGGCGTCGAGTTGATGATGACGAACATCTCCGTCGCAAAATCCTCCGTGCGCCCATCGAAGATCACGCACGGCACCTGGATGTTCTTTGCGTCGTCGGGATGCGTGCGTTCGAAAAACTCCAGCGCCGCGAGCCGGTGCTGCCCGTCGATGATGAGGAATTTTTCGTCCGGCTCCTGCAATTGGCCGACGCCGCTGCTGTCCTCCCACGCGCGGAAGCTCAGCCGCTGCGGCGTGAACAGCAGCACCACGCCGGGAATCGGCGGCTGCGAGATTGCCGTCTCGTAGAAGTTGCGGATCGCGGCGACCTTCGCCTTCGATAGCTCACGCTGAAACGCCTTGTCGTTACGCTCGATGCGGGCGATGAACTGGCCGACGTCGTCATCGGCCGCGACCTCCTCGGCTTTGATGCCACCGCCCTCCTCGTCGTAAAACCGGCTGATGAAGCGGACTTTTTTCAACAACTGCTCCGAGGGATACGAAGCGAAATAAAAGACGGCGTCTTTCTGGCGGACTTGCGTGGCAATCATGCTGAACGTGGTTTGAGGATTACGCGGCCGAACACGCTGGACGAACGGAGCGATAGCACGATCGGTGCCGCACACAAGAGCCGAAGCGGCGGGTCGGGCGCATCCCGGTTTCTTGCAACTGCGACCGACGCCGGGCTTAGCGCGGTCACACCGACCGCGTTTTCCAGCCCAGCACGGTTAGGCTGACCGTGCTGCGTTGCGACGCGTTTCCGCTCAATGAAGCGGGCATGAAAGTGAGACGCGCCCGGACGGGCCCGACCCTCTCACAGCACCATGAACGAAACCGCCACGATCAGCGTGGGCACCAGCGCGCCGAGGAGCAGGCCGAGCGGCGACACGCCGCCGGGGAAAAATCGCTGCAAGATCGACTGGCCCGCGGGATTCGGGGCGTTGGCGATCACCGTGAGGCCGCCACCCGTGACCGCGCCCGAGACGACGGCGAATTTCAATTCCTCGCTGAAACCCGGCACGAGCGTCGCGAGATAGGTGATGAGCGCGTTGTCGTTGAACGCCGTCAGGATCGTCGCGCCCGCGAAGAGCGGCACTTCGCCGAGACTGCCGAGCACCGGCTGAATCCACCACGCCTGCAGGCCGCCATGAATCACGAGGCCGGCGAGAAAAAATCCGACGAGCAGCGGCGCGCGCAGATCGGTTTTCCCTTGGTGGTGCGCCGTGGCCTGCGCAAAGGCGAGGAAGAACAGGAAACCGCCCACGAACATCACCGGGTGATGTGCCATCCACACCGTGAACCCGAGGAACACCACGTGCGTCGCCGTCACCCACCACGGAATCGTCTCCTCGGCGGCTGAGTCGGTCTCGGCCACCGGCTGCAAAGCCAGCAATTCTTTGCGGAACGCGATCAGGTAGGCGGCGTTCGCCAGCACGATGCCCGAGATCGCGTGCCAGCCGAAGTGCGTGAACATATACTTCATGTCCCACCCCCACGCCGCCGCGACCATCAGCACCGGTGGCGCCGCGAAGTGCGTGAGCGTGCCGCCGATCGAGATGTTGACGAAGAGGAGCCCGAGCGTCGCGTATTTGAGCCGCGCGCCGGGATTGAGCGCGTAGAATTGTTTCGCGAGCAGCAGCGCCCCGATCGTCATCGCCGCCGGCTCCGTGATGAACGACCCGAGCAGCGGTGCGATCGTGAGAATCGAGAGCCACCACGCCACCGGCCGCCCGCCGCCGAGCGACGCGACCACGCGCATGGCGCGCTCGGCGAGTCGCAACACCGGCCGCGTCGAGGCCAGCGCCATGATGATCACGACAAACATCGGCTCCGTGTAGGTCACCGTGTCCGCGATGTAATGAATCGCGGTGTCGAGTCCCTTGCTTGTGGCAATCGTCACGCCGAGTGCCACGGCCCAGATGCCGAAGACCGCCTCGACCTCGCTGAGAAAATGCAGCGTCTGTCCCCAGAAACTCACTTCGTCCAGCACACCGTCCTCATTGCGATCCACGCGCGCGGGTTGCGTCTTGAGCCGCGCGAGGTGGCGCGCCTCGACGGCGTGCGCCCAATGGCGGATTTTCCCGGCGAAAAACGTGTGCAGCACCGCGAGCGCAAAGATCGCGGTGGCGATGAGATTGAAGGGCTCCGCCTGCGCGCGCGCCCGGAGCGTCGCCCCGAGATCGGGGGAGGACACCGCAGCGTAGTCGGCCAGCGGGTGTGGAAACGCCGGCGCTCCGCCCACCGCGCCGGCGGCGAAGGC